>JANMNK010001169.1:0-2508 GCA_031373875.1 Pirellulaceae bacterium
AAGCATATACCTCAATGTTTTTTAATAAATTCAAGTGATAATCGTCTAAAATTATTAGCGGGATTAATTGATAGTGATGGACATTATTTGGTAGATTCAAACGGATATGAAATTACTCAAAAGAATTTTGAATTGACAAAACAAATTAAATCGCGATTTTTTTGGCCGGATGCGTTTATGGATTACGCATGAAATCCATGAGACAGTCGAATCCTTGCCCCCAACGATATTCGATGACCCATGAATAAACCCAAAATACATGATGCAGCTCTGGAAACCCTCGATCCAGCAGTGCGACGGCAGAACGTGGACGAGTCGTGTGCTGAAAATCCATCCGTGCAAGATGCGACAGCCGAAAAGCTCAGTGATTCTGTAAAGACGAATCCGGAGAGTTTTGAGTCGCAGACGATTTTCGACGCGACGGGCGATACTGCGAGCTCCATGTTGCTCGTGCCACCGCGTAACACTGAATCAGCCGACGATGATGCGGCGCTCGCTGACATCAGTGAAGTACCACTGGGGCTCGGAACGCTGTTCGGCCGTTATCGCATTCAAGGTGTTCTGGGAACGGGTGGCATGGGGATAGTGTATCTGGCCCAGGACACGCGACTCGGCAGACAGATCGCTTTGAAAATCCCTCGATTCGATTCGGACGGGAAACTGCAACTGATCGAGCGGTTTCGACGCGAAGCGAGAGTGATGACGCTCGTGCAACACCGAAATCTCTGCCCGATTATTGATGTGGATGAGTTCGCCGGTCGTCACTACCTAACGATGTCGTACATCGATGGCGTACCTTTGTCGCAGGTTCTGGCCAGCGGAAGTCGTGAAGCGCAGAACACTGGAGCGCCAAATTCGATTGTTGAATCGATCAGTGCAAGTCAGATTGCCGAGTGGATTCTTAAGCTTGCGTTAGCGTTGGATGCGGCCCATCGCGCGAGAGTTGTGCACCGAGACATAAAGCCTGCCAACGTCATTATCGATCATCAAAGTGAACCGATCCTCATGGACTTTGGCCTCGCTTGGATGGCCCATGAAACGGATTCGCGATTGACGCTGGCAGGAGCTTTTATCGGAACACCAGCTTATATGTCGCCGGAACAAGCTGTTTGCGAACCTGACAAAGTCGGCGCTGCGTCGGACATCTACAGCCTTGGTGTCATTATGTACGAGCTGCTCGCCGGCAGCCCGATTCGGAGTGGCAGTGTAACTCGCGTCTTGTATTTGCTTACTCATGAAACACCTACTCGTCCAAGTAAACTACGAGTCGGTGTGGATCTTGCGTTGGAAGAAATCTGTTGGAAAGCGATAGCTCGCCGTCCGGAAGATCGTTTTGCTACAGCGGCGGAATTCGCAGAGGCACTGCACCGCTACCAAGTCGCTGTCGCAGATGGAGTCAGCCCGTTGCCTTTGGAAACGAGCAAACTGTCGATTGAAATTTCTGAACCTAAAGGACGACAACGAAGAAAGGTCCGAATGGTACTTGCCTGTTCGTGGTTGATAGGCACCTTCGTCATCGCAGGCGCGATGGTGGCTAGACAAACAAGATCACCTATTCGGGAAATCGTTCAGTCTGCGCTGACCGGTACCGGAGAACATTTTCCATTCGGGCCAATTGACAGTAATATCCGACCTGTAGTCCCGACGTATGTCCATAGCGACACCAGTTTCACGGGCACATGGTCAGCGGATGCCCAAACTGCATGGCGGGGTACGTTCATAGGACTCGGTCGCATACCCGCCGGAAATACTGGGGACCATACAACACAATATGATTTTACCGGATTGGCTGACAGCATGCTTCCGGCCGATACGTATGTGCACATCGTCGATCTGGATACTATTGAGCTTCTCACGCTCAAGGCCTACGACGTAAATCGCCAGCCAATCTCGCTGCCCTGGCTGAATAGTATTCCGCTCGGACAACATGGTTCGGGAACAGGTGTTGGCTTGCCAGGCGCGATTCTGCCTACCGATTTTCCTGGTTGGGACTGGAACGAATGGACACAGACTTATACTTTCGACGTGACAACGATCGTGGGCAACCCAACAATTAGCTTCACGCTCAGTACCCGAGAGCCGATTGTCTATTTGGAAGTGACTCGTAAAGTCACAGGTTTCAGCGTTCAACTGATGGCTCCCGCTGAAGTACGATAGTTCCTTCTTCACCGAAGTCGCGAGAGAGCTTCGCGGACTTGTCGGATTAATGTAAATATTAACCTTCGGCAGTTCCCGCTCGGCAAGCGGGAACTACTTTTCGTCACATCCGCCAAGCCGTCGCCAAACGTTATCAAAGCTCGCATCAAGTAGTTCCCGCTTGCCGAGCGGGAACAAACGAAGCGGTTTATTTGCCATCTTCTAAAACTATTGCAAATGAATTGAACGCAGCAGTCTTAGATCGATTAATTTCTATCCATATCCGACGCATTTTGCTGACCGTTGTTTGGCGTTAGGAAATTTAGTCATTGATTGGTGCGCGTCCTGCGGGACCGTCTTTTTTTCGCCCCT
>JANMNK010001178.1:0-9250 GCA_031373875.1 Pirellulaceae bacterium
GTCTGCTAACGGTAATCTCGGCTTGCGAAGTGTCGCTAATTCCAATTGTTTTTGTGTTTCTTGCCGTGACTCTTGTTCGGGACGTTGCATTCGTGTCGAGGTTGCTAATTCGCTTGACACAATAGTATTCGGCAGCGATGCGACGCGGGATGGTATGGCTCGAAACCGTTCGGAAGTCTCAGTCAAATACGAGTGCGATTCGATCGCGGCTGTAACCGCTGGCGATGTCTGCGAAGCCGCAGGTCGACCAAAATTGCCTCCGCTCGAAGATTGCGGGACACCGATTCCCTCTTTCCATCGGTTGATGGCATTGTTGCCTGCTACCGAAGCAATCATTTCGATAATCTGCAAATCGGTGTAGTGCGGACGGCAGGCTTCGATGTCCGCATCGCTGAGCATATTCGGTTCGAGCGACATGCGCCTGGCCAATGCAAACGCAACTCGCTCGGCTTCGGGAAAGTGCTCCCAGTTCGTATCCAACGCAGCCAAATCGTCATCAAGCATCCCCGTTGCCAAGAGCTTCGACTCCTGATGCCCCAAACAATATTGGCAATTGTTGGCGCGCGAAGCGATCCAAAACAGTCGAGTCTTGAAAGGATAGCCCAAAGATGTCACAGGGTCCGGCGCAATCGTGGGACGCGGTCGCACGTTCGGCGAAGCAGGGCTTTGCGCAACCAAGTTGGCCGGAGTTCCGCTGAAACTCAAGTAGGTCATCGCTTCGGTTTCGGGCGCATACAAAGACCGCAATCGGCCTTCGTAACCATACGTTCGCGGGTCGTCCTTTTCCTTGACTTTCTCTTCCGCCGATAGCTCTGGCAACGGAATCCGAGGCGCTCGCAGTTTCATGTCTTCTAACATGCGTTTCATTTCGGGGCGAGTCACCGGAGTCGCTCGCGGTTGAATAAAACTCGCTTGCTTTCCATCTTTGTCCGACGCATTCGGATTCGCGGCGGGCGCTGTGGCTGAACTTGGTGGAGCCGAACTTGTTGGGGCTGGCATTTTGTAGTAGTCCCAGAAGACATTTTCACTTTCCAATGTCAACTGGAATCCATTGCTAATGCGAGTCATGTAGTTGTATCGGCTTGCATTGAGAGCAATAAACAAAGCCCGCTGATCACCGAATCCCTCGCGCAGCGCGTCCATATCGGATCGTTTGACTAACCAAGGCGTCTTGGTCAGCTTGCGAGCAAATGCCAATGCATGTTGCTGGGGGACCGTAAATGACGACCAATCGTCACCTGCGAGAACCGCGCTTTTCTGAGCTATTTCCTCCGCGCTCACGCCAGCCACCTCCCAATTCATCTCACAATGCCCCATGCAGTAAGGGCACTTCATTGCATCCGTCACCATCCAAAAAATAGCGTTACCAAATATCCGATCCCAGTTCTTGGCGATCTCTGAACCTGCCGTTCGCATGTACGTCTCGAACGGAACAGCCAATTCGTCAGCATAGCCAAATGCCAATTGGTACCAAACGATTTTGCTGGGCTTATCCATTAACCCCGGCGGAAGTTTTTCGGCGATCTCACTCCATGGAGGCGACGGCAAGCGTGATTTTCGCTTACGCTGAGTATCGAGCTCCTTTTGCAATTGATCGTAAGGCAACCAAGTATTCGAAGCCTCATCTTGGATGACATCTTCAACGGCAACCGTCGCCTCAGTAGCACTCGCAACCGCGGACCTCGGAGGAGGTGGAGTCGTGGTTGACACGAGCGATTGTGGATCGAACACGGCGGTGACTGCAGGGAGTGATTTTCCTTCGAGCGGGGCTCCCAAACAGATTAGCAGTCGATCTTGAAAATTAGAGTAAGCCATGTGAAGCACCATCGAGCCGACAATACGCTCGTTAAACGCCGCGACGAGTGCTGCAAAATCTTGATCGCTGTATCCAGCCGAATCGACGGCCATCGCATGTGCAAAGCGTAGCGCTGCTTGCTCTCCAGCGCTCCATTCACTGTACGTTCCGTTGTCCAAACCAGCCCACTCGGCCGCCGAAATCCCCACAGCTATCCCATCACCTCGCGCCGACTCTAGCGCATACTCGCAATGATTGGCACGGGCCGAAACCCACCGCATCGCCGCCCGCAGTTTGGCCGGAACCGGGCCCGCGGTTCGCTGCGCTCGATCAAGCTCCAGAAAAGCTGCCGTCGTCTTTGGCATCTCGCGCGCCAGCATGCGAGCCCAAGTCGGCAACGGTTGTCCGTGACCGGATTTTGGAACGGGCAACTTCTGCCAACACTCCTCGTTACTAAGCGGCACGGACCATCCCATGGCGGTCACACTCTGCTTTGCAACCGACGTGGGTTCGTCAGTAGCGTGCAATCTCGTCAAGCTGACTAATACACATCCCATGCACAATACTGTTCTTAATAGGACCATCGTATATTCCTTGTTCGTTTCGTAGACACTTTGAATTTTTTTCGTCAACAGCCTGCTCGAGAACTTGCCGCTCGCAACCCCAACTACTGAAGTTACTCTGCTTCGGAATCTTCGCGGAAAACGGTTACGACAGGATCTGTTGCCACAATGAACATGGATTGCTCTTGCGTTATTTCGCCATTTTCCCCCATGACCGACAGTCGATTCTTGAAATGGTAGTTCCGGCCATCATCCTTGGGTGAATCATCAACTTGAAAATCGAGCAGCTTCACGCCTTTCTCCCATCGTGTGTCGCCCACAATTAATTTCGACTCGGATTTGACATCAGCGGGCGATTTCCCCGATTTCCAGTAGTCAAGCGTCTGCTGCATGGCATCGTGAGCAACACTAAATTTGCTCTTGCCGGGTGCCCTTGAACAACCGGTAGAGAGGAAAACGAAAATTAAGCACAGCGGATAGGCAAACAGCAAAAGAGTTTTGTTTTTCATTTGATTATTCTCGAGACTTTTGGTCTTGATTCGAAGCCCTTCGTTTTTATTCAAGTTCCTGGCAGAGACTGCGATGAAATTCCAGTCTCGCACACATTGAATTGATCGATTCGCACAAGCGAACCAAATGATGTTAGCGGAGTGCGCGAGTCGCCCAGTGTTAATCGCAACTGTAATGCTCTGGCCCTTGAGCTAATTTGGCCAACCAACAGCGCGAAAAACTTAGTGAAAAGCGATTCGTGCCGTTGATCGAGTACACGTCAGGACGGCATTATTGCTCTTTGTCGCCCATGGACTCGCCAAACTCGCGAGTTCCCATTGCACGCCAAACATCCACTTGAACTTGATTGCTCATGAACCGAACTGCAGAATCGCACATGAGCGTATTCACACCGCCGCGATGCTTGCTCGATGCGGTTGTCATGATGCGTCCAGGAGGATACATGCACGAACGTGTGTTCGGCGTCGAAATGTGCTGATACAAAGTCGTCGAGTGGTAAGCTTGAATCCAAGGTGCACCGACAAGTGATACACCTTGTTTGCTGAGATCATTCACCAAGAACGTTTTGCACATCGCGACAGCTTCATCAGCCGTATTCGGATAAGTGCCAGGACGGAACGTGTCGGAAGCTTCGGTCGATGATGAATTGCTAAAATCGCCTACAATTCGCTCCGAAAATGCAGCGGTGTGCGTCAAGCCGTCCGTGATTTCACGCAGGCCGATCACTTGATCGCGCATGAACACTCCGTTCGGTGGATCCATGCCATAGTTAGGATCGCTGGGATTGGTTGGAGGAGCCCCGGCCATCAAACCTGTCCCTTGATTGGCATGATAATTATTGACCCCGCCGATTTCGGGCAACGCTCGCAGCGCTCCATCGCTTGGGCAGCGAAATGTTGGGATGTTTTGTAGCCTGGCCGCGTCGTTATTCGGATGATTGTATGGCGAGCTCAAGTCGACCATATTGTAGATCGTGGCCGCTTCGATAAACGGCAACAATCGAGCATGAACCGACAGACCCGAAACGAAACTAGTCCCTACAAGATTGCCCGGTGGCAAAACTTTGTAGGTTGCTTCGTAATTGTGAAGCGCAATTCCCATCTGGTGCAAATTGTTTTGGCAAGACATACGTCGCGCCGCTTCACGCGCCGCTTGGACAGCCGGCAACAACAGCCCAACCAATATGCCGATGATGGCGATAACAACAAGTAACTCGACAAGCGTGAAAGCACGACGTTTTGAAGAAAACAGAATATTCATTATGAAGACCTTCGATGGAAAAAGTATCGATTTTAAAAATGCGCTATGATCCGATTCACGACCGAATTCATGGGAATCCAGCCAAATCCGGCAGGCTGACTTCTTAGAAAATCAGCCCACTCTGGCGTGATAAACTCGTTTAGGTGTGTGATAATCCAGGCGAAAGCCAAGCGAACTTGAGAGCCGGGAAATTTTTTTAGAAACCGCGCAGCAAATGAGCTTTACGAGAAGCAAGTTCAAAGCGTTGCGGAAACGGATCGACATTACGTCAACCCGTGAAAGCCACACCTAAGAAAGCCGCGGAGGGCGCTCGATACCTTGGGAAAAACCGACCACAGACCGGTCGTCTTCCACCGCTAAACAGTCCACAACGAGAGGGACGGTTTGCAAATTCATCGACAGAGTAGAATTGATCGATTTAACTAAATCAGTCGTGAGAACAATCGGAACAAAGGGCAGATTCGAAAGTGGCATGTGCTGCCGACACTCGGGTCCACTACAGCGAGGTGCAGCGGATACATAGGCAAACAACAGATTTCCTTCGACATAAATCAGACGTGTTTGTACCAAACGACCGGCTTTTTCATCGAGGGCCCGGCCCATGCCAGCGCCGCCTCGTTCATACCATCCGTCTTGATAGGGGCATCCACATCCAGCGATGACTTGACCGTTCAGGAGCAGCCAGCCAACGAGTCCAAACACTAAGACAACTGCAATTCGGGAATGCCGAGCAAGTCTTAAAACGAGCGAATTCGAGCTTTTTTGAGTCAATTCGAACCCAAACATGATCTCGACATAGGATGAAGTGCTGGGAAAGCGAGTCGGAAGCCGTTTTTCAACGCTGCGACAATACGACGATCATATTATGGTCCCTGTAGTAGTCCGTCAAGTAAATTTCTCGCAAGTTTTAAAAAAGCCAGAGGTGAGGCGTGAGCCGTGAGGCGTGAGGCGTGAGGCTTGAGGCGTGAGGCGTGAGCCGTGAGGATTAGCACCAAGAACCAAGATTTCTATCGCTGGCAAAAGGATTGGGAGCAGAAAAATTGATGCAACGGGACCGTGACGCACGGGTCACGGAAATCGGCTGGGATGATTTGCGGGGTGACGCTTGTCGCATGGTGTTCTAATTCATTTGCCGGCGCGTTGGGCTCGTTTTGGGAGGAGGCCGCGGGATTCAAACGCTGTTTTGAGCGATTTCCGATGTGGGAATTGAAGAACAATTTTGGAAGCAACCGGAAATACGGTCGCGGGGCCTAGTTCGGGACCGAGAGCTTCGCAGAGATCGGCAAGCTCCTGGGCCGTCGTATCATAATCGGAGTGCTTGCCGACCTGGATTCGAGCCGTGGCGGCATTGATCACCTTAGTTGGATTGGCGGCAAGCTCGGCAAGTTGCTTCTTCCGCTTTGTCTGGGCTTTGGATTGCTCCTCTGCAAGCTTGAACTTTTCGATCTCTTCTGCCATCAAACCAAGTTGACCAAACGTTCGATTGGTATTAACCGTCGGCCACTCGAATCGTGGTAGTGATTGACGAATCGCGGCCAACGCTTGACTCCGTACTTCGCCAGATTTATCTTCCAATAACTGCACGGCTAAAGTTTGCAACGCTTCTTTCGATTGCGACTTTACCCATGCCTTGGCATTGGCCGTTTTCATTGCCTTGGATTGATTCAATGGGGGCGACTCAATCGCTGCTGCGGCCACGAGCTCACTAGGGATACCCAAAAAATAAGCCAGATCCAGGAATGGCTTTTCCAGTTCTCCTAGACCTGCCGGGAGCGGCGGTTCCTTTTCATTCTCGTCGTGCATGCAGGCCAACCATGCCAAGTAGAACAGTCGCAGATCACCGTCCATCAATGCTTGACGCGCATCTGCCAACGCTTCAATGGCTTCTTCGCATCCGCCTCGGTATTCGTCGTAATCTTCGCCATCGCATTGTGGTCGAATAGACAGAATGCCGCCCGACCCTGACTTGTCTTTGTCCCAATCCACTTCGCCCTTGACAAAGTACCGTTCGAGCACGGCGAGATCGACAGGTAATCCGTAGGGCAGTCGGAATAAGACGTTGCGAACACCGTACTCCGAGTAATACAAATGGACGTCGAAACCCCTACGCAACATTTCCATCGTGTTCCCGCGAAATGATCCGTAGTGGTATTCGTTCCGAAACTCTCGCTTAGTAATCTCAGCGCGCGTGGACTGTTCTTGCATGTAGGCCAGTTCTTCATTGCTCAAAGGGCGATCGATGGCCGCAAAGTATACGCATTGGAATTCTCCCATCATCGTGCTCCGAATAAAATTGTACTCCGAAGAAAAAACTTTCCTGCCAAGCTCGATACATCTCCGTCAACGCCTAACTGTGATCCGAATCGGCGATGGTAGTGATGTATTAAGCGTGCAATCAACAAACGATCGTCTACAAAAAAAATTTCTCACAACTCAATACCTGCGGACCTTGCCAAATGTGACTGGCAAACTGCAAATGACCTAACAAGCACTTGCTTGAATTCTCTCTTGTCAGGTGTTCTTTGCAATCACCGTTCAAAAATACGGGCACGCAGTTCATAAATCAATCGATCGCAAATGTAGCCTACGTTGTCCGCCCTCGACATGGAATCACACCATGAGATCACCTTCGCTCTTGGGATATTGGACTCCGCCATTGCCGCAATGACTGGCTTCAAGCAATCTTTGACTTCCTCGGTCATCATGCTTTCGTCGCTCATCGCAATTTGGTAGGAACACGCGCTCATCAACTCGATTGCTAGCATCATGAGTTCATCCCAGCGATCTAGCAAAATGAGGCGGTCAAAATTTTTTTTGATTCGGTTATAGGCGGCACTCACATCCTGAAAAATATGGTTGATATCGCGTCTATTGAAACAAGTCGCCTCGGAAATCACTTGCCGCGTTTCGTTGACCAAAAGATCGACGGGCGTCTCGGCATCGAATGCATCCTCAACGCGCCAACGCAACGCCCGATTTTCCATCGACAGATCGATCAGCAATTCGACAAGCGATTCCTTAGGCTGCTCCAGCAGCAGTTCGCCCAAGAACTCTTGCTCGTTCTGAACCTTGTGTGACAGTAAAACTTTGCCGCCGCTGCGTCCCGCCATAAGATATCCCTCCAGTGAAGTTGATTTCCATTGCTTGATTCTCAAGCACACATTCAGACAATCGCAGCTTTCTCCCAAAGTCCAGCATTGTTTGCCTTTCATCAGCAGGCTTGAGCTAGTTTCGTAGGCCTGCAGGTAAGTTATCGCCAAGCCCCTGGACACGTTTGGTCATGCCCATCCAAATTTTTGAGATTTCTTCCTGCAGTAGGCTTTGGGGCAGTTGGGCTGTTCTAAAGTCTCGACAATGCTCAACAAGATGCCGGAACGTAGAACGGGTTTCAACCCGTTACATGTCTCCAAGCCCCGCCTCAACAGCCGACCCAGTCACCACCCCCCTTAGCACACCAAGAATCACAAAAAAGTAGAACGGGTCTCCAGGCCCGTTAAGCCCCAATCAAGCCCCCACCCGACCGTCCCTCAAAAACCGCAAAAACACCATTGGCAAAAACAATTGAGAGCAAAACATAAAACCAACCTGCGTTTTCCGAAGGTGCTTAGGGCTTGGATACGACCGCGTTCACTTACTCGGGGATGGTGATGGCACCGAGGGATATGTAGCCGGGATGATGGAGGTCTTGGGATTGGTTGGCGAATCGGATTGGGTGGCCATTCGCAAGCGGGTTAACGATGCGAAGTAGGACTTGATACTGGCCGGGAGAAAGGTCTATGATGTCCAAAGATTCTTGGAGCACTGTAGGTTTGTCGGCAGGCAGAATGTTTTTGACGGATAGCATGGGGGCGAATTGAGAATTGGTAATTTTTCCGTTGCTATCGACCCAGGATATCTCAGTAGGCCAGTTGGCGTACAAGGGCGCGACGCCTTGGTTTTTGATCTCCAGTGCAATGGCTAACTTATTGGACTCGGCATCAACGCCGAAACGCACGCGAGAGATGGTCAAATCGTAGCCCATGCGACGCACTTCCTGTTCAGCCCGTGCGCGGCGATCATCGCCTGCTTGTTCGCGAAACATGCCGGTGTCCATGAGCCACGTTACGTGCGTTTGCGCTACGCATTCGTGAAAGTCCTGGGCTTGCTCGGGCCATTGCGAACGGTCATCAAAGATCTTGCCCCAAACTTCGGGTCGAATTTCCCCGCCGATCGGATGCGTTTTCCATTTGTTCAAGGCCGCCTTGCCGGCATTTTTCAAAGCGGGCATATAAAACCAATCGTCTTTCTTTCGCCCCGTATCGATGGTTGCCCAAGCGAACGAATCGTCGTGATACCCGAACGGTCGGCTTGCATTTTCCGTTTGGCTGTAATGGTCCTTGCCGGCAGGATATCGGAGCAAGATGGGCGTTTGGTGGAATGCTTGTTCATAGGCATCGAGCACTTCGGCCTGCACTTTTTTGCTGGCCCATAATTCGTCTCTCGGGTACGTGTGCCACTCGCCCCACGTGCCGAGCAGCCCAGCTGTCACGTAAGCCAATCGTGCGTCTCCGTCGTATCGTTTTCCGAATTCGGCAGTAAATTTTTTCAAAGCAGTTCGCAACGCCGGATTTTCGTAATCGGGTGTTGTCACTTCGGTGGGAGGAAACGGGGCCGTGTTGGTATTGGTGTACCGATGGACCTTCAAGCCACCGTCGATTAAGAATTGTGGAATGCCTTCCTTCTTTCCCGGATATTCTAGAAAGATCCTGATGACAGCTTGATTTCCGCGCGAAGCGATATCATCCAACAGCGTTTCTAGCGGCGACCAGTCCCATTGTTCATCGCCGATCATGACCTTGCTGAGAGCCAAATAGGAAAACTCCATGCTATGCGGAAACCGATCGGGGTTGGGCCGAGCGTAGGGCACAAGGCCTTTGAGTGGATTATCGAGAGCACTCGGAGCAGGGGCCAATTCGTAAACTTGAGCGGTCGCAGGACGATCCGTAGCAACCATCGTCGCGAGAACTGCGATCACAAGAAAGCACAACTGGACGGAGTTCCGTCGACAGATTTCTCGGGGCATGAAGATCTCTTTATTTGTTATGGACGACAAGTTTATTTCACGATGTTCCCGTTCAGGGTG
>JANMNK010001199.1:0-12637 GCA_031373875.1 Pirellulaceae bacterium
CCAACAGTAACTACTGATCCAGTCACAATGATTCCAATCGTGTCCTCACTTAGCGGGCGTGTTTTATCTCTGACCGCGCGATCATGGGCGAGTAACAAGCAAATAATAGTGACGATGACCATTAGTGCGCGGAGCGAGAAACTCCATAATCGCCGCGATCGCTGTTTGTTGGGAACTTGTAATTCAGTCATTTTCGCGTCCCATGAAACGAGATGATCGTTAAGACCACGGCAATTAATTTTGTGCATTGGCCATAGCGGCGAGTTTTGGGTGGTTCCGGGCCTGTCTTGGCCAAGGTTGCTCCGCTATTTAGCCTAGTGACCAGCCTGATCTTGGTTGGCGGCCGATGTATTTGTCGGCTTCGGGGCAGTTTGTGGCTCGGAGGTTTTTGGTGTCCCATTCCAATTTCTTGCCGATACGATACGCGACATTGCCAAGATGATTGGCTTCGGTTAGCAGCCCGGCATAACTGAAGGGGCTTCCTGTTGGTGTTCCGTTGGCGATCGCATTTAGCCACTCTTGTTGATGGCCGGGCGAATCGGTAATAAATGGTTCGGGGCGTTTGAAATCGACGAATTTGTCTTCGGGTAGCAGCATGTGTTTATCGTAATTCGAAAGCAACATGCCTTTGTCACCGATAAAGAGCATGCCATCTCCCCATTGCGGGATGCCGTTGTCCTGCCAGATTTTTGGCTTGTGTGATCCTTGATACCAACCAACTTTGCAAGCGGGCATTTCGCCGCGCTGTCCGTATTCGTACATGACCGACATGGAGGCGGGGGCGATTTCCGCATGGGGCGCCTCGCCAAAGGCTTCGATCGTTTTGGGAGCATCAAGTTTCAATGCCCAGAACGGCAAATCGTTAAAGTGGCTGCCAAGGTCGGACATGGTTCCGCTACCAAAATCCCACCATCGATACCACTTGGGCCCGGGGAAATAAACTTCGTGGTATGGCCTCATCGGCGCGGGGCCAATCCAAAGGTCCCAATCCAGGCCTGCTGGCAGTTCCATCGCTTCCTTGGGACGATCCGTAACATAAACGATATCGCCATGCTTGGTCGCGTCTTCACGGCTTTGCAATCCCCAAGCTCGCGACGTCCACATATGCGCTTCGGTAACAGCGCCGATCGCGCCGGTTTGAATAAGTTCTACGACGCGGCGGAAGTTCGAGCCACTATGAATTTGTGTTCCCATCTGCGTCGCTACGTTCGCTTCGGCGGCAGCTTGCATGATGCGACGTGCTTCGCGAATGTTGTGCGTCAAGGGTTTTTCGCAATAGACGTGTTTCTTAAGCTGCAGTGCAGGCAATGTTGCGAATGCATGCGTGTGTTCGGTAGTACTTACGACGACCGCGTCGATATCTTTTGTGGTGTCGTCGTATAACTTGCGAAAGTCCTTGTAGCGGCGAGCTTGTGGGAATCGTTCGGCGACGCGATCCAAATGGTTGGCGTTGACGTCGCAAATCGCCACCACATTGACTTTGGAATCGCGTGTGACTTCGTCAAGATTCCCACCCCCGCGACCACCCACTCCGATAAATGCGACGTTGATCCGATCGTTTGCCGCAACGGCTTTGATTCGCGAGCCGAGCACGATCGCCCCAGCGCCTACGCAAGCCGTTTGAAGGAAGGATCGCCGTTCGATTGCCTTTGCAGCCATTTAATTTCTCTCGCGTTTTGGAAGGATTTGAGATTGGAGGGAGTTGATGAGGGTTTTCAGCATCGCCAAACAGTATACTTAAGTTTCATGGCCCGCACAAAGTAGCAACGAGTGAGTGTGTACCTACTGATTCAAACCGCATTCCGAAAGCCCAGCGATGTTTGCTTTGACATGTCTTTTAGTTCCCTATCGGTTTGTTTGTCCAGTACTAACTCGCATTGCAGAAATGCAAAAATTGCTGCAGTACGCCTTTGCAACTTTGTTTTTCCTGGAGGCAAGCTGTGCCTTTGGACAAGTTCGCGTGGAGTCACCCAATCGGGAAGTGGCCATCGATTTCTTGCTTGACCCGTTGAATAGTTCGCCGCTTTATCAAGTCACGTTTCGAGGCGAGCAGGTAATCAAGCCGTCAGCGTTGGCTCTCAAATTTCCCAGCGAGGATGCTACGGGCGGTTTCGTACAAAGCGGTCCGGTGACGATACGGAATGTCGAGAGCGCGGAAGTGAGAGAGGACTTTGAACAAGTCACTGGCAAACGACGGCAAGTGCACGTGGTTGGGAACAAGAAGACGATTCGACTCGAGCACGCCAACCACCCACAGCAAACTTGGAACATCGCGATTTGTGCATTCGATGACGGCGTTGCGTTTCGTTACGAATTTCCCAATAATGAAGGATCATCGAAGGAACTCGTCATCGCTGATGAGGCGACTGAGTTTGCGATACCGCCAAGCTCGCAGGTACAAGCATTGCCTCTCAAGAACTTTACGACGTCTTACGAAACTCGCTATCAGACTTTACTGGCAAACAAATTGCCAAAAGATTCCTTGTTAGCGCTACCGTTGTTATTCGAACTTCCTTCAGGTTCGTTTGCTGCGATCACGGAATCGGACGTCGATGAATACGCTGGGATGTATTTGCAGCAAGTAGACAATCAGCTTGTTTCGCGACTTTCGCCACTTCCCAATGAGCCAAATGTCGCTGTGCGAACGACTCGGCCACATACATCGCCTTGGCGAGTGATCTTGCTAGCCAAGGAAATCGGGCGGCTCGTCGAATCGGATTTGGTGTTGGCACTGGCCCAGCCTTGTCAGATTGCGGATACTTCGTGGGTAAAATCCGGCAAGACAACTTTCCCGTGGTGGAATGGTTTTTACGAATCCGGCGTGGACTTTAGACCTGGTCTGAATACGGAAACTGCCAAGCACTATATCGATTTCTGCGCCGATGCGGGGATTCCGTATCATTCGCTCGACGGCGTGGGCAATTCGGCTTGGTACGGCGGACCAATCGTTCCTTATCAAGGTGCCGAACCGACGAAAGGAATCGACGGACTCGATCTGCAAGTTGTACTTGCACATGCAAAATCAAAAGGTGTCCGCATTCGTTTGTGGATGAATTGGATGGCTGCCGAGAAGTATATGGAAACAGCGTTCCCCCAGTATGAGCAGTGGGGCATTGAAGGCTTGATGCTCGATTTCATGGATCGCGACGACCAACTGATGAACGCGTTCGTTCGGCGAGCGGTCGCATTGGCCGCTAAACATCATTTGTCGATTACCTTGCACGGATGCCCGAAACCAACTGGACTTGAGCGTGCGTATCCCAACCTGCTGACGCACGAAGGCGTAATGAACTTGGAATATGACAAATGGGACAAGACAGGCGTATTGCCCGAATACGAAGTGACCGTTCCCTTTACACGCATGCTGGCCGGACCACTTGATTTTCACCAAGGTTCGTTCCGGGCTGTTAAGCTTGAAGATTTTAAACCGCAGATGGCCGCTCCGTTGGTGATTGGTACGCCAAGTCGAACTTTGGCGAGCTATGTTGTCTACCAAAATCACTTGTCGATGGTCGCCGATTATCCGTCGGCCTATCGGGGACATCCGGGGCTTGCTGCGCTTGCTTCGATTCCGACCACTTGGGATGACACACGCGTGCTTTCGGCCAAACTGGGGCAACATATCGTTATTGCGCGGCGATCGGGTGACGATTGGCATATCGGAGCAATGACGGATCGGCAGCCACGAACGTTGGAGTTAGATATGAAACTCCTAGGCGAAGGCAATTATCGATGCACGGTTTACGGCGATGATGAATCTAAGCCGTTTGGATTGGCAATCAACGAGTCGGAGTTACATCAAGGCGAAAAACTGCAACTTAAGTTATCCGCCGCCGGAGGCGCGTACGTTCGGATTCAACGACTGAATACTGAATGACGCATTTCGCCTGACGCGAAATGACTACTATTTCGCGGCCAACCATTGGGCGACGTCTTTGGCAAAGTACGTCAAGATTGCCGATGCGCCAGCGCGTTTGAAAGCGATGAGGCTTTCGAGAACGGTCTTTCTTTCATCCAGCCAGCCGCGTTCCGCAGCAGCTTTGAGCATGGCATACTCACCGCTGACTTGGTAAACGGTCACGGGCACGTGAAAGGTCTCCGAGATACACCGAACAATGTCGAGATAGGGCATTCCGGGCTTCACCATAACGATGTCGGCGCCTTCTTTAAGATCCAAAGCAACTTCGTGAATCGCTTCGTCAGTCGACACCGATGGCATCTGATAAGTCGCTTTATCGCCTTTACCGAGACTGGATGCTGACCCGACGGCGTCACGGAAAGGGCCGTAGAAAGCCGAAGCGTACTTGGCGGCATAGGACATAATAGTCACGTTTACAAAGCCTGCTTCGTCGAGCGTGTCGCGAATCTCACCGATTCGGCCATCCATCATGTCTGACGGCGCAATGATATCAGCGCCGGCTTGAGCTTGAATTAAAGCTTGCTGGCATAGGACCTCGATCGTTTCATCGTTCACGACGTAATCGTCGATGAGCAAGCCATCGTGTCCGTGCGTCGTATACGGATCGAGCGCGACATCTGTTACGATACCGATAGAATTACCAACGCTCTTGCGGATGCTGCGAATCGCATGGCACATAGGATTGTGCGGATTGGTTGCTTCGCTACCGTCATGAGTTTTCTTGGCTACGGGCGTGACTGGGAATAGTGCGATCGCGGGAATGCCAAGCTCTACTGCCTGTTCGGCGGCTTGAACGATTCGATCAACGGTCATGCGTTCAACACCCGGCATCGACGCGACTGGGTCGACGGAATCTTTTCCTTCGATAATGAACAACGGCCAAATCAGGTCTTTCACCGACAAGCTTGATTCGGCAACCATGTCGCGCAACCACGCATGCCGCCGTAGTCGTCGCATTCTCGTACGCGGATAATCTCCTCGGGCAGAACTCCAATCGGATGTCATTCTTCTTACTTGACCTTTCTATTTGCAAAATCAAAACTACTGTGAATTTCGACCCGCATAACAATCGATGCGTTCTTGTATAACTTTGTCTGTCAGTTCGAAACCATTTTCAAATGGGAAACCTTGCCAGCAAACGGTACCGGAAGGATCAACAAGTACCACATGGGGAATGCCCGAAACACCCACAACCTTTTTCGTGCGGCCTTTGGTGTCGACGGCCGAATAGTATTCGATTTTCGCTTCTTTAAGTCCACGAACCGTCGCCTCCGATTCGCTTGAAATGCCTATGACCACGACATCGTTCGGAAATTCTTTCGCGAGTGAATTCAATTCGGGAATCGCTTTCAGGCAAGGCCCACACCACGTTGCCCAGCAATCAATAAGCACAAATTTTCCATCGAGCGAAGGTTTTTGTCCAAGCCACTTTTCGACAATTAGTTTCGGGGCAGGTTTGTTGTAAAGATCTTTCGAAGCATGAAGTTGCTTGACGGGAGCCACACCCCAATCGACTTGCTTGGCGGATGCCGAACCGCCGAATGTAATTTCCATCGCGGCTGAGTCGTTGACGATTTTCGTTGCCGCTTTTTCGGAGCCACCGGACATCGTACTTTCTTTGGCGTCGCACCCAAGAAACACTGAAGCTGGAATAATAAACCAACTCAGAGAAGTTAATCGTTTCAAAATGCACGCATCCTATTCGATAACAAAAGATAGAATTGCTGGTGCTCACCGGGAGTACTGCAAATCGCCCATTGAACGACACGATTGAACGATGAATTATAGCAGAGACGCCAACTGCGTTTTAGGCGAAGTTCGAATTCAAGGTGGACGATCCCATGCAAAAATCAACCTCGGACCGCCTTTTTGCAATGTGCGTCGGGCGCACAATGCTTCGGTCGTGGTGATTCCACCGCATTGCGCGAGTTAAATTGTAGGCTGCATGACCGGCTATCGATCCTCAAGAGGAGTTGTGCAAACGCATTTTGCAGCTTATTTCAATTGCTGAATCAACTGTCCATTTTCAACATTCCAAGCGCGTAGAACGCCGTCTTGGCCACCTGCCACTGCAAATCGATTGTCGGAACTTACGGTCAGCGAGTACAAGAAATCGGTTGCACCGCCAAACGTGCGAATTGCGTTGCCGTTATTTGTATCGTGCAAGCGGACTTGGGAATCGGCGCACGTCGACAGCAAGTTTGCCGATTGTCCAACGTAAGTGATGCTTGTAACTTCTTTTGGGAATCCAGTAATCGTTCGACGTTGTTCCCCAGTTGCAGGGTCCCAGATCTTTACCGTGTTGTCGGCGCTGCCGGTCGCGACGGTAAAACCATCATCTTGCCAAGCGACACTTAAGACGTGGTGCGTGTGGCCTTCGAGAGTTTTTAAAGCTTGACCGGTTGCAACATCCCAAATCTTTGCAAGTTTGTCGGCACCGCAAGTCGCAATTTGCTTTCCATCCGGCGAGAATTTTGCACCAAGTACCGTATCGCTGTGAACGGGACCGAGGTCGCGAGCGATTGCGCCATCTGCAACGTTGACGATCTTGAGTTCGCCGGAACGACTTGGCGCTCCGCCGCCGACGGCGAGCAGGCTGCCGTCTGGATTGAAGTCGAGGGCCGTTACGCGATCGCTGAAAGGGGACTCGTCGGGCGTTCCTATAACGCGTTCCAATCGCCATTCCATTTTGCTGTTCCAAAGACTCGGCTGCGCATCCGGCTTGGATGCAACGATCAAGCCACTTGGCAAAGTCACTAATTGTCGCGGTGTAAACGTTAGCCCTTGCCAGAGCGCGGTTTGCCGCGAACCGTCGACGCTGTAGGCACGCAACGTGTTGTCATCCTGTGCCGTGAGGAGGGTGCGACCGTCACGATCAAAAGCGCACGCCAGGATCGGCTTACGTTTTGCTGCTGCTTCTTGCTTGATTGTCTCAACGGACGCCAATGCCGCTTGAACTACTTGCTTTTCGGCTTCGACTTTTTGTTGTTGAGCAGGGACAGCAGCGGTCGCGCGATTAATGGCTTCGTCAGCCGCAGCGATCGCTTGATCGTGCTTTACAACTTCCATGTCGGCAGCCGCTTTTGCCACTTGTGCCGCGTCCTGAGCTTTTTTCTTCGGCTCCAATTCCGTGTTAAGCTGCTCGACGCGTTTCATAGCTGCGTCGACGGCGGCCTTGGCGTCGGCGATCATTTTTTCATGTTCGGCAACGGTTGCCATCGCTTTTTCAAGTTCTTGCTGTTTCGCAGCGACAACCTCGGCAGACTTTACGCGAACTTCTTCGACTTTCTTTTTCGCGTCAACTTCGGCCTGAACTGCTTTTTCAAGCTCAGGAATGCGAGCGACCATGCGATCGACAAAAGCCTGACGGCGGGCCGCTTCACGCTGGCTTCTTAGTACAAGCGATTCAGCCATCCAATCACCGCCAAGCGTTGCGGCAAGTTGGGCATCGGCGAAGTTCCATATTTTCGAATTGCCGTCAGCACCAGCGCTGGCGACCTTTGCGTTGTCTTGTGAAATCGATATCGAGTGGACAGGTGCACCGTGCTCGGATTGTCGAACGGGTTGTCCTGAATTCGTGTCAATCCATCGCAGCGAGCCGTTGCCTGTCGCGAGAACGATCAATGCCGGTTCGGCGACGACGACATCGAACGCAGTGACGTCTGTTAGCTCAGCAGCAAACGGGCGAACAGCTATGGTTCGCGGCATAGCCGCATCGGCAGGGATCGTAAGCGTCCATCGTTCAATTTTCTTTTCGTCCGTTAGACCAGCTACGTCAACTTCAGAAAGAGCTCGCAAACTTAGGAATGGTTTTGGGCATTGCACGGAAGAAACCAGCGGCGCGGGTGTGTCGCGAACGGCAACAAGCTCGCCAGCGGCATCGGCGGCAACGTCCCATTGGACAAGCCAAGCTGAGCGATCACTAGAAAATAGGCGAGTGCCCGAGGCTGTCCAAGCGATCGATTCGATCGGTTGAGTGTGTCCTTTGAGAACGACCTGTTTTGCGTTGGTGGTCAAATTCCAAATGTCGATCGTCCCGTCGTTCTGCGCCATGGCAAGGCGCGTGCCATCTTTGCTTGCAACAACCACGCCCGTGTTGGTTGCCCAAGGAGCAGTTTCGCGTGGAATCGGGTCGAGGTAACGCTTCCAAATTTTGACATCGCGGTAACCGCTGGTCGCCAGTCGCGAAGCATCCGGGCTAAATGCCATAGCTTGGATCATGTCCAGATGAGTCGGCGCGTCGGGTTGATCGCGCAAGAGCATTTGATCGATTGGCGTTCCGGCGTTATCGAGCCGATAGATGATCGCTTGATTTGCACGTCCGCAAGCAACGAATTGGTAGTCGGGTGATGCGGTGGTTGAATAGATGGGTTGCAGCGAAGCGGGAATTGGCTGCCACTTTAAGGGAACGCGGGAAACCATCTCGCCTGGAATCGCGCCGGCATCGATCCATCGCTTCAATTTGTCGATTTCCTCTGCGGTCAGCGGCATGGCACCCGCCGAATTATTCTTTGGCGGCATGACGGTATCGTCCGTCGCCGTAACGCGATTCAAAATTTCGCTTTCGGCGCTCTTGCCCGCCGTGAACGACGCTCCGGAATCGCCGCCTTTACCGAACGCTTCGAAGCTTTCGAGTATGAGATTGCCTTCGGCTTTCTTGACGTTGTGACAAGCGACGCAATTCTTTTTCAAGATCGCATCGATGTCTTTGTAATACGTTATTGGGTCGTCAGCGAAGGCAACGCTGCCGTTGAGCAACGCAACACAACCGATCGAGAACGTGAGACAACGAGAAAGCCACATATTGCGATTCCTTGGCAAGTTCAAGTAACTGTGTGTATTCATTTTAATCATGGTTTTGGAGGTTCGACGACTCGAAACTGAAAGGATGTGCTCGTTAAGAACACAGCAAACTCACGTTCGGCAGTCGCTTTGGTTAATTGGTCGATTTCTTCTTTGGCTTTTTGGATCGCCGGTTCGACGACAGGTTTGTCGGCGACGCGGTTGGGATCGTTCAAGATAGCTTCGAGTGCCAGCAATCGTTGTTGGGCTCGCGCAAGCGATTGTGGGTTCCAAGTCATTTTGACTTTCGTCTCACCCTGCAACCAAATCGTATAATCACCCACTGCGGCACCGGCTTGTGTTTGCAATTCGACAGTACCTTCGGCGACGTTTCCTTCCAGGGGAGCTTCGCCCATGGTAACACCGGCGGGTAGATGTTGCGGACGAAGCACACATTTGTCTTGCCCGCCCGGAAGCCTCGTCAATTTGATCGGAACCGAGATCTTTTGGCCTTTTGCGATTTCAGGGACGTTTGCGTCACCAAATTGGATACTGAGGGGCACGAGGTCTAGATCAGTTGTCGAGAGAAGTTTTTGACAACTGAGACGCGAGATGACGGCGTTTCGAAATCCGTTCGCGGCGGCAACGAGTGTTCCAGGGACGGCAACTCGAGGCACGTCGCCGGGCAAACCAAATTCGCGTCCGACAACTTTGATCGGTCCGTTCCAGTTAGTTATTCCGTCGACGCCGAGGAAGATGATTTGACAATCATTTTGATTTGCAGCGATCAGTGAATTGCGAGTCTGAACGCCGGGAGGCAATCCTTCGACAGACAACTCGATCGCTTTGTCGAATCCATCGCGGCGAATCGCCATAACTTGCAAGACCTCTGTTCCACCTTTTCGCAGTTGGGTACCAAAAGGACGCGACAGAGCCGCGTTATTTGTTGGAAATGGTTGGTAGGCGACTAGTGTAAAGTTGGGCTCGGGACGGCGAATCACGAGCGCCCAACGATTCGCTTGTGGACCACCGTCGTCGGCTTGGAGATCGCGAATAAGAACTCGATACGTTCCTTCGGCAGGTGCCTGAAATTGAAATATCGGGTCTTTGCTACGAATGCGAAAAGCAGGATTGTTCAAGTCCAGTCCTTCGTCTTGCTCAGAGATAAACACGTTGGCTTCGGTTGGGGTACCAAGGTTATCGACGCGATGAACAGCAATCTGTGGATCAGTGCGCTGCCCTAATCGCTGCGAGATGGCTTCGAGATAAACAACGTCGTTTGCTGCTGCTGTGAACTGCACCCAATCTTGATCTTTGGCGTCGGCAAACTCGCCGGTTACCAAACCTGGAATTGCAATGGCAACAGCTTTAGTGCCTGGGTAACCCGCTTCGTCGTGGACTGTGCAAGCCAGATCTGCGGCTACGCTGGGCATGCTCGCTGTTTCCGGCAAGCTGTATTGCAGGCTAGGAGCGTTAACGATTTCGCCGCGTTGATATCTTGCCAAGAGAGCAGATTGTTCTTTTAGCATTTGCTCTGTAGTTTTCGTCGCTAGTTCGGAGTTGCTATAGCGAATCAAATACGTAAAATCATCGCCGCCTTGGAAGAGATGATCACGAACCACAACGCGATAATCCCCTGCGACAGCACAAACGTGGTGGATATGCAAATCGTGGAGTGCAGTCGCCATTCGATGCTGAATGTTCTTTAGATCCGGCCCCACCAAAGTTACCGACAGCATGGCGCGCGAATCGATGGCATTCGCCAAAGTTGTAAGACACAACTCTTGCCCTTGTGTCGCATGGATTACAAAGTGTTTGCTTTGCTGAGGGCGGCAGCGATCCCAAGCAACAAGATTCGTTCGTAGTTCGATCGCCTTTTCTACTGCGGAGTGTTCGTCGGTTGCAACGAGATGTTCAGCTTGAATGACCGCGAACGGACGTGGGTTGGAAATGCCGTGTCGGCCAACGACACTGACCTCGTACATTCCTTCGGGTACGTCTGGAGCAATCGTCACGTGGAACTGGCCGTAATTGATGCGCGGAGTGTCGGTAAATGGATATGGTTCGGTCGTCACGGGCGTGGCTGTAATGCCGGCGTGCGTAAAGACCAGCCGATCCGCTTCGTCGAGATTTGCGCCCGAGCTCGCTTGAAAGGGAAACGTCGTTCCGGGTTGTCCGCCTGCTCGCGGCAATGCATTAAGTTCCGGCGACGGTATCTGTGCCAACGCGGGATGCAGGGACGCAACAGCACCGAGCCCGATTAAAAAGCCGGAGAAATACCACAGTAGTTTTTGCTTCATGGAAACTGCCATTACGTGGACTTGGGGTGGGTTAAGTTCGGCTGTTGTTAGGTGGGATGGGAACTGCCGTTCCAAGCGTATTTGGATGGGGTACTTAGGAATTTACGCAAGTTAAAGACGGGGTCAACCGCCGTTGAATTCGTCCAGCATAGCCGGACATGATCGGATTCTAAAGGCTGCTGTCCGTGAAGAACTGCAGCGATTCTAACGCGATCGTGTCCGAACTACGCCATCGTCGACCCCGAAGGCGACGATCCGACGAAGCGATTCCATTCCCGTTCCTACCGTTCAGTATAGTCACGAAATCAAGATTTCCGACTAGGCCAAGAAATGAAGGCAAAACACGCGAATAAATAAGAAAACGCCCAGTCGTTGGGGGTTTTGTCTTGAGTCTACCCTCTGCGATTCTGCCTGATAGGGGCTTTTGAAAGAACGTTGCCCTGACGATCGGGTGGGGGCTACGGCAGGCAACGAATCATGTGTGAAAAATCGGGATCGCAGCAATATTGCTTTGCCGGTGCAATCACTTTTGCACATTTGCGCAGTTGATCGGGCGGTAATCGATCGTCAATCATTCCAATTTCCTCTATCACGCCGTCGGAAAAATCTGGTGCAGCGGCGGGTATGTGGTCAGGAAAATTCTTGCTGCCGATTTTCGGAGCATGCTTGAGAAAATTTTGATTCGTTCGTATTTCGAATCGCGAAGTGGCTTGTGGATCATTGAAAGAGAGACTGACGCACGCGAACTAGTGCCTTGGTAGCCGATGCACGCCGGACCGGCATGCTGAAACGGACAGAACTTAATCTCCGGCATTCAGTCATCGCATGTCAGTTGATCGGTGACTTTTTGGATGAGCAATTTTAGCCAAGTGGAGATCAGATCAGATCGCCCAAGCTTTTCATGCCGATGGGTTCGCGTGATGCGAAAGGTTCACCGTAGGCGGTTCCGATCTGCTTGCCCCAATAAGACGCTTCGTCGCGCAATTGATCGAGCATCGATGGCGCTTGCGATTCGCGGCCCGTGATAAATTGGCTGACGTAACTCGCCATGGATGCTTGCTTCTGTGGCCAGTGCTGGCTGATATCGACAACGAACGACGGTTGGATGGCAAGCTTTAGATGGATGCAATAGTAGTAGTAAATGCGACTTGGATGGTGAGGAGTTCCAGCCAAATCGCTCTTGGACAATTTGCTCCAGAAGCGAGCGGCTTCGACTAGTTGCGTGGCAGCCACGTGGTCCGGATGAGCGTCTTCCCAATACGGCGCGAAGATCCAGCGAGGCTTGGCCAATCGAAAAACGCCAGCCAACAAATGTCGATTCTCTAAAGTAGCTTCTAGGAATCGATTCCGCATTCCTAAGTTCAATCGCCAAGTCACGCCTAACGCACGACTTGCGGCAGCGGTCTCTTTGGCACGGATTTCTAAGCTCCCGTGCGGCGTCGGCTCGCCGTCCGTCAAATCGACGATCCCAATTCGCCAACCTAGTTCAATCAACTTGGCAATTGTACCGCCCATCCCAAGTTCCGCGTCGTCAGGATGCGGCGCGACGACGATCGCATCCAGAGGTTGCTCGTTGGTTGGAATTGTTTTCAGGATCGATTCATTCATTGCGGGCTTTACAGCAAACGGAACACGG
>JANMNK010001200.1:0-7906 GCA_031373875.1 Pirellulaceae bacterium
GTTTAATATCTGCCTCAGTTGGAAAGCACATTTGGGACTCGGGCATCCCTTCTTTCTCACTCAACCATCGACAATACTTGGCTGCATCGAACCAATTGATCGCGATCATCGGACAATCGGTAGTTGGGCTATAGTCCTCAGGGTAACTCGCGGATTTGCGATATCTCAAATATTCTTTGACAGATATTTCGTGGGAAGCAATTGCAAAGCGTTCCGTGATGCGTACAGGAAATCGGACTTCCTGGCCACCATCGCGTCCAGGCTCGTTTCCGGGCGAACCCATCAACTGAAATCCTTTCGGCTCCAAGATAATCATTCGCTGTTTCTCAACCGTTATCAACTCAGTGATTAGTGTGTTGTCAAAGCGAACCGGCATTCCCCATGATTTGCCAAGTGCCATCACAGCGGACTTTAGTCCCGCATCCTGCACACTCGACAACAATACGTCCCACTTGGAACCTAGCGCGACGCGCACTTGCTCTGTTAGCTGGCTTGGTCGATAAAGTGCGAGCGCAAGCGCGGCCGCGCGACGCAGGATCACATTTTCGGCTTCGCAAAGTTGCTCGACCAACCAAGTCGGCGACGCAGCATATTGACTGAAGCCATCGATTATCGAAGATCGAAAGTCTGCGTCACTCGTATTCGACATAGCCGCGATGACTTCTTGCGATTTGCCGAGTTCGTGCAACGCAATAGCTAATCGAGTTTGCGTGCGAATGAGTTCGGTCCGCTTTGCCAAATTGATTAGCGGGCGATACCACACGGAACTGAATAACGTCGTTTCGTCAGTACCAAATCGCGTGGCATGAATACCGAACGGCCGATAGCCTTGCGATTGCAAGATTTGGCAGTTGCGGCGATGGTCTTCGAGGGACTGGTATTCGAGCCACTTGGTATCGATTGGCAAGCCGCTCCACCACAACACGGTCAAGCCTCGTTGGGAATCATGTGGCGGGCGAGTTCCCATAATGCCTTGCATGAGGTTCGCATCGTGTGTCCATTCGCGTGTTTTGTGAAACCACTCGACGGGCTGGTTCCATTGGTCGTGGAAACGAAACCCTTCTTTCAAACGCCATCGAATTGACGAAAAACCTTCGTCCCCATTTCCGTCCATCGTCAAGATATTCGCGCGCGGAATGAAACCGCGATCCGACAAATTTTTCCACCCTTTAATTTCGTGTTCGTGCGGGGCGACTTCCACATACATCCCGCTTTCTTCGACAATCGGTAGAGGCGGCGTGGTGGTCCACACGCATGCGTACGAGTTCGTTTCGAACTGGTCTGCTGAGTAAGCACAAAACTGGTCTGCAAAATAATTTTGTTTTCCGTATTCAGCCTGCAACTGACGAAGTTCTTCGGCGTGAATGTTGACTGCGAAAACCGCTTTGCGGCCGTCGCGTTTCCATACCGCCATGAACTGAACGCCGTCGCTTGTTGGATAAGGCGTGATCGCAGCGATTCGATAGCCATGGGGTTGTAATTGATCAACGAGCGGCTGGAGTGCATCGGCTTGGAGGCGTTGAACAAGTACAAATGTATCGTCCACCATCCCTCCCGCCGCCTGAATCGTTGCCTTCAGTTCAGCATCGTCAGCTAGTCCGGAATCGGGAAGTAATTTTTCAGTAGCAGGTTCGTTCCACCAGTCAATTCCATCCGCGTCCGGAATCCAATAATCTGGCGGCGAAAGCGGAGCCAGAGATTTTCGTATGGCGGACTCCAATGCACCGATGCCCGCATCGTTTCGAAGAGCTTCGACCAAGACGCGATAACCTTCGGGACTTGATTTAGAGGCAAGCTCCGCGACGAGCTCAGGTTCTTTGGCACCAAAGCTCGCGATCAAGTTCGCGCAGTTAAGCACTTTACTGCCCGGTTCAGCCAAGTAGTTCACAAACGACTTGGCCAGCGAAGGAAGGATTTGCCTGCCGATTGGCTCAAAGCCCTCTATCCATTCGCTCACCAACAGCGGATTCTCATTCGCAAGCAAACTTACTAGGCGTTGTGGCTGGTCAAGAATTGTAGGTTGCGACTGAGACTGTTGTGCTAACAGGCATGCGATCCGCAATTGCTGTGGCTCGGTTCCCTTTTCGGATTTCCAAAGCGACTCGATAGTAGGCAGATCGACCAGCTCCGGAAACAGCGAAGATTTGCAGATCAAGACAACATCGCGAGTCGGAGCTTTTTGAAGATAGCTCAGCAACGCCTTTTTCGCCGAATCGTCGGTACGTGCAAGAACCAATGCAGCTCGCACAACCTTTAATTCGGGTAAGCTCGTTTCGGCAAACTTCTGGCGGAGATTTTCCAATAAGCCAGACGTATCGCTGCGAAACTCGTTCGCTTGTTCAAGCGCATCCGGCAAAGTCGCAACGAGCAATCGATCCACTTTGGCATGCGCCAACTGCAGTTGTTGTTGCCTCGCTACGAGTTTCCATCCGATCGCGCTGATTGCAATCATAGCAAGCACGACGAAAGCGAATTTTGCAACCGATCTCAGATGATAGTTACTCGCGGCCTGCATCATCCGCTTTTGCGATTCGTTCCAACTTGGAGGAGGTATGCGGTAACGAATCGTTAGAAATTCCGTAAGATTGGGAAGCGAATAAACTCCTGGCCGTGCTCGATACAGATCGGTAAACTCTTCCAGTCGCACCTGAGCCTGCCCTGATCGCGTCTCCAACTGGCGCAGTTCCAGCCAACGGCGCAATGGCGCGATCAAGAAATCGTGCGTCAATTGATAGCCGATATCCGACGATGAACTGGACGAAGCGGACATGCTGGATTTGGAAAAACTGTCGTGATCAGATCGGTCCGTTGGCGTGATCAAATGCAACTCGGAGTCGAGGATACGCAACAGTTCGCGAAATGACGCTCCGTCTGAATACGCGGCAGCTTCGCGAAGCACGCTCTCGCTGCGAACTGCGCCTTTGATCTTCGCCCCGGGTTCGGGCAACAGGCACCGAAGTACTCGCTGCGCCCCTTCGACATGACTTTTAAATCGACGCGGCGAAGTCTCCAGGTCGAAAGTGTTCGCAAGGAACGCGACACCAAGGCCTGCCCCCGCGTCTTTGCTTAGAATGGAGCTATCATCCCAATCCCGATGCCGCATCATCTCCGCCAGCAAAGCCAATTGAACGCAGATCACACGTTCGTCCACTGCTAGGTATTCGATCGCAGCGTCGAGAAACTTGTTTCCGCGTGCCGAGATTTTCTCTTCGTCTTCGGCCAGTTTGCCAAAGGACGCGCCGAACATTGCCAACACATGCCGCGCGTGTTTTGTATCGAACAAGTCCACTGACGATGCGTTATGATTTTCGGAAATGGTCAAGTCCAGCGCGCGCATTAAACGCGTGATACTCATCCAAAAGTCATCGCGCACCATCAACAAGCACTGCAATTGAGCTCCATCGCACTGCCTGAGTGCTTGAGTCAAGGCGGATTGTTCGAGCGTCGACGAATGGCTGAACAACCACTGCTCGAATTGATCGACGAAGACCACGACTTTCTTTCGAGAATGACGACGTAGCCAAGCAAAGACGCGAGGCAAATCTTGATCGACATCACCGTTCGCTCTATTGTCGAAGATCGTCTTTGGGATTTCAATTAACGACGATATAGCATGCAGCAGTGCCTTTTCGGTGTCATTCCCGGTTGCCTCGACGTAGACGGGAATGATGTCGCTGCCCAGCCTGGGAAGTAAACCCGCACGCACTAAAGATGTCTTTCCGCAGCCGCTGGGCCCGTACATGACTCCGACGCTAAAAGTTTCTTCGCTGCGATTACTTTCTAATTTCGCTTTCCAAAAACGAATCGATTCGGGCATTCCGAAGCGGTCGTACGGTCCAGGCAGCAACCGCATAAAAAAGTCTGCATCGCGAGACTCGAAAGGTCGCAGGCCTTTAGGTACGACCGGGATCGGCTGACTTCCTGAACTTGTACCTGGAGACGGTCCCGTGGAGCCCGTTTGCCCGCTTTTAGCAGCAACGGTTTGAGCGAGTTCCATGTCGATGTTCGTGTGGGACGGTCGCTGAGTGCTGCGGGACGGTTGCGTTACTTTATTGAGTTTCGATTTTACAAACTCTGTAAGATCGGACTCCATTTCGACAACGCGTTGATAACGTTCCGCTGTGGGTTTTGCCAGAGCGCGAAGACAAATACGTGCGAGTTCCTTGGGAATATTGGGATCGTGACGGCAAGGATGCTCAGGCTCGTTCGATACGATTGCTTGGAACAAATCACGTTTATTTTCGCCGTGAAAAGGCAAGACCCCGCACAACAACTTATAAAGCACAATCCCGAGAGAAAAAATATCGGACCGACCGTCGACGCGATGCCCCTCGCCCCTAGCTTGCTCTGGACTCATGTACGCTGGAGTGCCCACGTATTCTGGCCCGCTGTCCAGGTCGACTTCTCGCAGTGCGAGTCCAAAATCGGCAACGTAGGG
The DNA here is from genome assembly GCA_031373875.1 of Pirellulaceae bacterium. GTDB lineage: Bacteria > Planctomycetota > Planctomycetia > Pirellulales > Pirellulaceae > JANMGV01. The sequence continues at coordinate 4,439 of JANMNK010001200.1, forward strand.
CCTGCCGTGAAGATCGACCAAAATATTTCCCGGTTTGACGTCACGATGGACTACGCCGTGCCCGTGCGCATAGCTTAACGCACTGGCAGTCTTGGCGATCATTGCAGCGATTTGGGCAAAGTTTGGTCGATTCGTTTCGGCCCATCCATCCAGCGTCGAGCCATCGATCAACTTGGTAACAATGTAAAAAGAAACGTCGGGTGATCGTGAGGCTTGGTAAACGGGTAGGATGTTGGGATGATCCAAACTTGCAATGGCGCGGGCTTCATGCAGGTACGACTCGACGCCTTCAGCAGAAGTCGCATAGCGATGAGGAATCTTGAGTGCAACTTCGCGTTGGAGCATCGTATCAAAAGCGAGATAGACTGCTCCGAAACCACCTTCGCCCAACTTGGCACGGATTTCAAATTCCTCGATCGACTTTGGGACACGCGTATCACCGGCAAATTTCTCGGGACCGGAAGTGCGTGACAATCGGGGATCTTCCTGCGCGGGCTCCTTTGGTGGAACCGCCTGTCGATCAAGCGAATCCCAACTCAAATCAAATCCCGGTCGGTCTGCTCGCTTGCCGAATTCATTTTTCGCGCCTTGTTGCGCCCGAACTATTCCAATGAAAGCTCGGCAACTTGAACACTGCTGGACGTGTACGTCGATTTCTGCCCGCATTGTCTCGGGAAGGGAATCAGCTACGAATCCGAGCAACATGTTTTGGGGAGGGCAGGAGAGAGGATTTGTCATACACAACCAACGTGATCCGCCAGCCAGCTTCTACAAGAACGCTAAATGCAAAAGGACTACTCTAACACATCCACATTCTGACAAATTAGACTTCGTTGCTTTCCCTAACGCAACATTGCTTGACAAACCCATAACCAGCCATCAAATCACAGTTTCCTAAACCAACTTATCGCACACAACGGCTTGCAAAATGTGATCCATTGAAAAGGAACGATGGGGTAGAACAACTTTTCGCAAAAAAGCTCAGCCCAATATGGGGTTGATTACTAATCGCGGACCCTTTGGTACCGATAAATTCTGTGGAGCGGCCCAAATCTATGGCAAGATTTCGTCCCAAAAAAAGCCAGAAAGTATTCATGAATGGCATGTGTTTCGATCAAACTTTTTTTGGTATACTTATCGAGTGTTAAACGACACGGGAATCGACACATGGACGCCATTTCCAGGCAAGGAATGACTTATGGCATCGCGAAATTCAAGATCGGCACAGGCACGGAAAGCAAATCTCGCGAAGAAAAAGAACCGGCGCCAAGATCCGCCATCACCCAAAAGCTCCAATTTCCAAGCCCTTAATGACTCGCTCTCAATCAGGCCGCGAGTTGGACATGGCGAACTTGACGAAGACGCCGCCATTTTCAACAAAGATTATCTGCTCAAGTTACCTGCCGAACGTCGAGTCGAAGCCACGATGGTTTTGGAAGCTCTTGAATTAACCAGTCGCGGCAAATTCATCGAGTCGTTGGAGAAGCTAAAAGACATTTCGCGAAACAGTGCGTTCGCTGACTGGCGATTATTCGTTCGCGGGCTGCATGCATTTTATTCGAGCGATGTCGAAGCAACTCACCAAAATTGGTCCCGGCTCGACCGCACTCGGCGGCCCGCTCGTATCGCTTCTGCTTTACTAGCTGCGGAGCACGAGAAACCGGGCGAAGGCGAAGCCCTCCTTTGCTCACCACAAATGGTCGAACATGCGCGCAAACTGCGATTGCGAAAAGAAGCCGTAATTGCGGCGGAAGCAATAGCGAAAACGCGGCATCGCGATCCAAAAGTAACTTTCGCAGTTTCTCAAGTGGCCATGTTAGGAGATTTTATCGCGCAATTCCGAAGAGTGGATTCTGACTTTGTTCAGACGTTTAGCCAAGCTTGCGTAGTGTTGTCAACATTCCAAGGTGACATGCTCGTTTTTGATCGTTTGACAAAGCTAGTTTCCGGTCCAATCTCCGATCCAAATTGGAACAAGACTCGATTCAATTACGCACTTGCATTCCAAGGTGGAGAAAAAACCGCATTCAAGTCATTAGAAGCATTTCTCAATCAAGATGTGCCTAAGCTAATTCATTTGCCCGAGCAAGTTCGTAAGGCAATCGGATGCCTGCTTTATTTGGTAATGGCAGAGAATAAACGTTCGCAGCAAGAAAGCCCACGATCTCTTTTCCCATTTTTTTCTATGAATTTGGATGTCGACTTCAAATCGATCAATGAGCTTCTTCGTAAAGCGATTGCACAATATCCAACCCACCGCCTTGCCCATGCAAAGCTGATCGACTCATTAGAAACGCAGATAAGCCAACGTGGAACTACCAAAGTTGAAGAAGAGAGATTGGAAAAGCAAATCCTAGCGGCAAGGGAGGCGCTCATTAAAGCCATACCAGAGGATACGGAAACTGCTCTTTGGCTGATCGACTATTACTTGGAAGAAGATGAATTCAAAAAAGCGAAGGCCTTGATACAGAATCTCGAAGGAAAACGCATCGAAGATCCAGCCGTGAAAGCGTTGCCTTGGAAGCTCAAGCTGAGAGAATCGATGATACTAAGCAATCGAAAGACGGATTTACGTCTGTCCGCCATTTCACTGGAAGAAGCGGAATCGGTGTGGCCGGCATGGCTGAGTCGCAATTGGCTCCCATTCTTGCAAGGAGCACTTGCTTTACGACTTGGTGACAAAGAAAAATTCGAAAGACTCACAACGCAGGCCCGCCAAGACCAGAAGTGCAGTGAAGTTGTAGGTGACATCATGACGTTTGCCGCACTGCAACAAATGAATATCCCTAGCCTTGAGCTAAAACCTTACAGGACGCTGATCGAACAGTATTTGCAGAAAGCCAATGCACTTGAGTTAAATGACCTATTCGCCCTTGGGTCGTTCTTTTGGGATCTAGCTCGCACCGGTATGAAGCACAAAGGCTATCGAATGCAAGCCAGTAAATTGGGAAAAGCGTTTTCGGCTAAAGCCAAATTCTTTAGAAGCGAAAAACTAAATCCAATAGAAATCGATGCTTTTAGTTGGGCTGTTTACCATCACTTATGGCTCGCGAATTCCACCAGTGAGCCTCCTAACTATCTCATGAATCTCGCCTTAAAAGAACCACGGTTGGCGCTTGCTGCTATTCAGTGGATCATCACAGGAAACTATTCCAGTTGGCGTATTCGAGATCACCAACCGCTCATTCAAATCGTGAAAGAAGCAGCGCGTCTTGAGAAAGATCCTTTCTATCGATACCTATACGATAAAGTGACAGCAGAGGCAGAGGCAATCATTGCAAAAGACAAGGCCGATCGTGAGATGTATAACTCATTCGGTTCCTCTTCAATCGAAAGCAACGAGGATGAAGATGACGATGAATATGAAGACGAAGATGACGATGAATATGATTCCTTAGAAGACGAATGCGATTGCGATTCGTGCAGAGCAAAAAGAGCAAGACGAGCAAAGACAAGTACGAACTTTAT
>JANMNK010001219.1:0-15814 GCA_031373875.1 Pirellulaceae bacterium
AGGCGATGGCGTCCGGCAGGTTACCTTGCTCCTTCAGCGCATTCCCTAAGTTGTTGTGGGCTTCGGCAAAATCAGGTTTCAATTCCAAGGCTCGTCGGTGGCAGGCGATGGCTTCGGCCAATTTTTTTTGCTCTTTAAAGACATTCCCAAGGTTGCTATGCAATGCCGCGACGTTTCCGTTCATGCTGATGGCACGTTGTATCAGCGCAATACCTTCATTCGATTTGCCCATTTGATGTGACAGCAAACCGAGCAGATGAAGCGCATCTATTTGGTTTGGATCGAATGCCAGAATTTGTCGATAAATATCTTCAGTCTGATCGAGCCGACCTGCCTGTTGATGCTGAACGGCAATCGTAAGTGCTTCGACAATCGTCGCCATATCGGCTCCTGAGATACTTGCGTTCAGAACATTGCACTGGACGTGCGAATTCATGCTCGGCAGATTTCAGTCAAGTCAACGCAGAGGGACTCGACAATCATGGGGGTTCCTAAGAATCGCTCGACTTGGCTGCTGGCATCTAGGCAGCGTTGCAAGGCGCGAACGGCGGTGTGCGTAGGATTGGACCAGCGTGCTGAGGCCTGCATGACAAAATCGTCTTGCTTGGTTAAACCACTCGACGGCGAATTTCCCGTTAAAGGCTGGTTGTATTCGTACAAAGCTTGCCGATAAAAATACGTCATCTCTTTCAGGATTACCCGCAATCGGTCACGTTTCTCGGCGCTATCGCTACCTGCCGATTCCACACTAGCAACGATGGATTTAGCCAATTCTAGAAATTGCAGCGGGCTCTCGGACAGTCGACGGCGCAGCTCGTTTCGATAGGCACGAAAATCGTCATCTTGAAGGAATCGTACATTTCCTAAACTGCCTTCGGCCGCGTCGGAAAATTCCTTGGCGATGTTTTCGTCGGACACCCAACCATGACGCAGCAGCAGCTTGGCCAAATTTTCATTGGTGAGTGGCCGAAAACGAATGACTTGGCATCGGGATCGAATGGTTGGCAACTGGCGTTGCTCGCTGGTACTGATCAAAAAAATTACTGCACCGGGCGGCGGTTCTTCGAGAGTTTTGAGAAGGCAGTTTGCGCCTTCGATGGCGAGAAAATCGGCATCGTCGATGATTGCAATTCTGCGAAGGCCACCAAATGGTTTCAGGCTTAATTCGTAACACAAACCTTCGCGAAGCCGAGTATCCCGGTCGCCGATCAAAAGCTCAAGAGGAAGGGTTGACTTGTCCGCAGGCTTCTCGAGTTGCAGGATATCGGGATTGCTGCCAGCATCGGATTGAACACAAGATTCGCATTTTCCACAGGGAGTGAAATTCGTCGCCTTGGGGCAGAGCAATGATTTACCCGCCAAGCGTGCAAACGTGCGTTTCCCGATACCCGAAGGCCCGGTCAACAAAAAAGTACTCGCCAAACGGCCTTGTAAAACCGCCGTGCGGAACCAGTTGATTTGTGTTTCGTGTCCTAGAAAGTCTGTCCATTGCATGGCGTTATTTTAACCAACACCACGCCAAGCAATAGATCCCCAAGAAAAAGTGTGGGGCGATGCTCATTCCTTGGTTTTAGACGCACCGCATCAGCTCGGGCTAAACTGACTGCCGGTTGAAATTGCCGTTTCGCTTCGATTTTTGGCGATGCGAGCAAGCGGGAAGGGTTCAATCGGAATATGACGGTAGCGACAGAGTGAGGTTAGTTCGAGCGTGGATCAGTCGATTTCCATTCGGCGGAATGCATCTGCCAAGCTTTCGTCCATGCCGACAATCCATCGTTTGCCTTCGGTTTCGAATTCCGCATACGTTGCTCCGATTGCGGTCACTTTTCCAACCACTCCCCCCAATTTGAGATCGTCACCAATTTTAAGTTGAAACGTTTTGTCTTCCGTATTGGAGCGAATCCAAACTTCGGGTTGTCCTTTGGAGCCAGTTAGGAATGCGTTAACAAAAGACTGCGATGCGACATCGAACTTCGGTGGTTCCTTGGTCTCGATCGGTGGCGGTGGCTCAATCACCTTGATGGAAACTGTTTGCATGGAGGATTGCGAAGGGATTCCATCGTCCTTGGCTAGCAGCGTGACTTTGTACTCGCCTAATTCTTTGGGAAGCCAAATCAGTTTGCCCGTCGACTTGTCGATCGACAATCCGTTGGGGGCATCGCCCTGGAGTTCATATTGAACTTTCTGGCCCGCGTCGGGGTCATTGGCAGAAGCTTGAAAGTCAAGGCTAGAATCTTTCGCAACTTGTACCGCGACGGCTTTTTGAAGGGCAGGGGGATGGTTGGCAGGCGAGAATAAATTTCGACTCACGATTCGATCGCGATAATCGTTTAATGCAAGAGGGACTCGACTGGATTTTTCCTTTGGTTCTGGCTGAGTAGGACTAGCTGAGTCGAGGCTCATAGCGTCCATCTCCATCACAAGTGCCAATTGGTAAGCTTGCCCTCGCTCTGGGCTGATCTTCATCGAACGGATGCGATGCAAGTAATCTTTTTCATAGAATTGGTAGATCAATTGAACAATCTGTGGGAGCGTGCCTTTTCCACTGATCTGGAAATGATGCGCTTCGTAGAGATTCTTTTCGACAGCCGACTTGATGAACAGATTCTGTGGAGACTGAATGCCAGAGTCGTTGATCACTTGGTCCAGCCACTCTCGATATCTGGCGATGGCTCGTTCAGAATTTTTCGGTAACGATTTTTTCGCAATCGCTTCCATTTTCTGTTTTGCCAAAAAACCATCACTGACGATTTTTTGCTTTTTGCTGACTTCGTCGGACAACGCTGTAATACGATTCATTTTCAATTTGAATCCAGCTCGCACTCGGTTGATGCCGAATTGCGCCAAGAGCGCGACGACGACGATCGCAACGCCAAGAGCTAGAATTTTTTCTCGTTTAGTCATCGGAAATCACACTTATATCGATTGCAGTTTCAAGGAGCTAAATTTATCTGTTCGCATTTCCTCCGCCATCGCTTGGCGGAGTGGCGGGAGAAACGGTTTCTGTTGGTTGTGCAGGAGCGTCAGAAGCAGCGGGCGTCGTAGTTGAGGCTGGCTGTTCGAGTGTTGCAGGTTCAGTCGGAGTCGTCGGTTTCGCTTCAGGCGAATCAACGGGCTTTTTATCGGAGTCGACGGGAGGATTTGCCGGGTCGACAGTTGCAGGCTTTGGATCAGCAGGCTTTGGATCAGCAGGCTGGGGATCAGCGGTTACCGGCTCTGTCGTGGCAGGTTTCGCATCGATGCTAGGGATAGCTGCTCCGTCCTTTGCAGGCTCTTCGGTTTTTTGTTGAGCTATTTCGGCGGGCTTTGTCGCGTCTGCTTTTTTCGCAGGTGGAGTGAGCTTGTCGTAATTGATATCGATGACAGGGTCGCCTATCCATCGATACACCAAATTCTTGTCCTTGGACTCAATGGACTTCTTGATCTGCACCGAATGGGCTTCGTCGCGCAAACTGGCATCGAGATCCGTCAACGCTTCTGCCGAAGTTGCAACAACATTCGAACTCATCCTCCCTCGACCGGTGCGAGGATCGGCTGAGAAACTAAGTGAATCAAACATGACTTTGTCTGGCCCCAGCGATTTTTCGGACAGGAAGACAAGCTGATCAAGCCACTGCACGTTGGATTTTTCGAATTTTTCAAGTTTGTCCCAATGCGCGATGAGGGTCGACGCGATTTTGACATTTTCGTCCATCGTTTTGCTAGAGCTCTGGAGTTCAGCAATCTGCTTGTCGAGCGCTTTGTGTTTGCCGATGTACCACCAAATGCCGCCGCCGAGGGCTGCAATGGCCACCACTGCAGCGATAGCCAGTTGAAGCACGGGCTTTTTCTTTTCTTGGCGTTTCCTTGGATGCACAAAGTCGATCGAGAACTGGTCTTTATGGAACGCTTGGTGGAGCATTCCTGCGACGGGAACAAACTGTTCCAGTGACGAAGTATCAATCTTTAAGCCGGTGGCCTGAACCGCGTCGACCAAGCGGATTTGGGAAACCTGGATCTTTGTTCCTTCCTCGAGCACGGAAACGATATCTTTGCCGCCGCCGCAATCGCCCCAAATCACGATATGTGTCGGTTTTGCGGTGGAACGTTGGGACTCAGCTGCAAATCGTGTGCGTTTTATTTCGCCAAGCAAAGCTTGGGCGACTGCCGCTTCGCCGCTGTCCGGTAAACGAGCGGTTCGAATCATGGTCACTTGACCATTCTCCGTAACTACCAAATCAGCTTCTTGGCCGACGACATTCACGCACAGCACACACTGTTGCTGAAGGTTGGATTGAGCTGAAATGGCAAGCCGTGCAGTAGCTAATGATCGAACAAACAATCCTTGCAAGTTATTCGGCTCGCAAGCCGATTTCAGTTTCGAAATGACCATCGGATTGACGGCTGCCGCCAAGACTGTCAGGCCTTCTTGTTCGGTCGGCGGCAGGCGGACAAAATCCATGGGCCACGAATCACCGATTTGTGCGAAACTTCTTTGAGAAGCGAATCGAACCATATCGGGCAAATCGTTGTCGTCTGAAGGCGGCAACTGAATAGAACGAAGCTCCATGCTGCCTCGCGGCGCGGCGGCGTAAACGTCGCAGCGAGAAGCGTTGCAACTCTCGGCGAAAGCCCGAACAGCGACACCGATCGATTGGAACGGATCATCCGTGGTTGTTGCTAAGGGGACGCATTGGACTGCGTCTAACGAAATACTACTTCCGCTGCGCGAACCGCATGCGAGGCGAATTTCGGTATCATCCCATTCAACTGCAATTACTTTGGCCATATTCGATTCTGACTTTTTACTTGACTATTGAATTAATCATTGGAATGCTGCGGAGCGCTGTCCTAAGACGGCTGCTGAAAAACCGCGTCCCAAGTGATCCATTCTTCGGTACGCAATAACTTTTGGAGGCGATTCGGCCGAGTCGATCACCGTCTCAATTCGGGCGAACGATGCTCCGTTTTCGTAATACCCAACAACTTGAGCTCGATAGACATCACCACCTCCGGTTAAAAGTGCCGAAAGTGTTTTCATTTGATCTAACGTCACCAAGCTTTCTACCATCAACCACGTCTCAAATTTTCTATTCAAATCGTCTGATCCATCGGAACGTGTTTCGACGATTTGATCGACGATCTCTTCGGTTAGACCTGGAATGCCCAACAGGACTTGTCGGGGCACTTCATTTATATTAATTCGACCTGGAATAATTGGGCTCTGCAAAGTTGTCAGTTTGTCCATGATGATGGGCAAGTAAGTTGCCATTTGCAGGGGGGCGGATGTAAAAGGAGACGTATAAGTCACGGATTGGCCGTTTTCTTCTATTGTTATTTCCGCGTCGATTAAGTCGAGAATCCGACCGATCTTGTTTTGGGCTGGCTGGGACAAGTCCAAGTTTGCACCAGCCGCAGAGGACCAAGGTTCCCGTCGCGAAGTTGTGCCACCACCACCACCACCACCACCACCACCACCACCACCCATGCCGCCGCGTCCGCCGCCCATTCCACCACGTCCGCCGCCAGGTCCGCCGGGACCACCGCCGCCGGGACCACCGCCTCCAGGCCCTCCGGGGCCGCCGCGACCGGGACCACCTTGACCACCGCCAGGTCCTCCGGGACCGCCGGGAGCACCTCCCTGACCGCCGCCGCCAGGACCGCCGCGACCACCACCACCTTGACCAGGCTGTTGAAATAGGAACTTACGGTCGGTCGGTAGCATGACAATCTGCGACTGTTGCGTTTCGAATGGCTGTGATTGGACAAAGTCAGACCTTCCACCACGTCCGCCACCGGGACCACCGCCACCGGGACCACCGCCTCCGCCGCCAGGACCGCCGCCGCCCGGACCTCCGCCGCCACCGGGACCACGCCCGCCACGACCTCCGCCTCCGCCGGGACCGCCGCCAGGACCTCCGCCACCGCCACCACCTGGTCCGCCTCCACCAGCACCGCCACCATCTTGTCCGCCGCCACCAGAACCTCCGCCGCCGCCATTCTGACCGCCGGCACCGCCACCGGTTCCGTGCACTCGATACGCAAGAATGAAGGTAGACCAATCTTCATTCCCGAGTATCGCATCCAAGTCGGTCTTGAGTTGTGTTAAATCGTCGCCGTTGACGAATACGCGCGTCGAACCGTCCATCGCAAGGTTTTTCTCACGACTGTAAAGTGTCAAATAATTAGCCCATCCGAGAGGAGCAATTTCGGTCTCGCTGGATGAAGAAGACGACGAAGTAGAACTTGACGAAGATGAGCTTGAGGAAGCTGCGCTGCCTACGCCACTTGTCGCTCCCGTCTGGCTTTGCATAGACGTCTCGCCTGCATCGAGAACACCGTTTCGATTGACGTCGTAGCCAAAGAGTAACTGGGGGGTCACGCCTCGAACGAGCAGGAGTTCTTCGACAGACTGGATCGAACCGTTGGCGGGGAAATAGGGTGTGGGCAGTTGAGTATAGTAACTTGACTCTGCCCCATATTCGCGTGCTTCGTCGTCAGGATCAAGCCAATCGAGGATCGAATCGGCGATCTCCTCATTCATATTGGGCAGTCCCATGAGAAGCCCGCGACCGATGGAACCGCCGCCCGCTGCGGACGAATCCGCCATTTGTGTAAGCTCGCTGGGCAATCCCATCGCCGACAAATCTGCTCCGCCCGTCATCGCCCCGATATCACCGAGCCCTTGCAGTTGTTTGTCAATTGTCACTAACGCATTTAAATTCAGTTTTGCGGACTCATTTTGCAAGCCATATCGTACACCCGCATAATTGCCGAACTCGTCGAATCCCGGGGCCATGATCGAGTAATTACAAATGCGTGTAATATTCGCATCGGGCACGATATTCATTGCCTGGAAATACGCAGGGTTGTTCCACAACCCGCCGCTTTCTTCTTGAGTCGCTCGATCCATTGCCAAGTACAAACGTGCCGCATCAACTCCAGAATCGGCCGCATATCGAGCTTGCAGAGATTGTCCCGCATAGGATGATTCTTGGCTCGTTATCAGCATCGATTCAGAAAAGTTCAAAGCGCTCAACGTAACCAACGAAATAACGAGCAGAACGAGGATCAATAGGAATCCGCGTTTGGTCGGGATTGTCTTCGAGGATTTTTTTCGATTGGTTTTCATTTCTTAATTCCTACTACAGTCCTAGGGAGCCCATGCCCGAATCCGTGCCGCCTAGGGACTGTGCAGCGGGACCGACGAGAAGTGGAGCGCCAGGAATGGCGACCATGAGCTGAAACAATCGAATTCGACTATCGAGTAGTTGCGTAGATGTTAAAGAACGAATATTGACTCCGGGAATCACGGGATTTTCCCGCATGCCTTTGGCGTCTTGCAGAGCGATCTCAATTTGAATGACCCACGGCGTTCCTTGAGTGCTTGCATCCCAAGACGAATACCAGGTTGTGCCATCGAAATAACTGAATGCCAAACCGACAACTTCGGGCGACATCAAGTCACCTGTCTGGTTCACTTGCTGCATCTGACCGCTATTGGCCGAAGCCCACTGAAGGATGCTGCGATCGAGTTGGCGGCGAACGAGACCACCACCGCTGAGGCCCGCAGGAACGCCTTGACCTGCGGTTGAATTTGCCAGATTTGTAAATACATCCTGCACCCCGCCAGTGCTCGTCGACTGAATCAAATAGGTCACTGTTTTCACGGCGCTTGGGACGTCGGCTAGCGAACCGGAGAACGGGTTGACCTGAGTTGGAAAGTACTCATCGGGTCGTGGCAAACGGCTGACGTCCAGTTGAATCCAAGTATCGCCACCATAGATGCCGGGTGGCAAAGGTTTCTCTTCGGTGGTCTCTTCGGATGTTCCTGATGAGCCGCCGCCACTTGAGGACGAACTACCTAAAGAGGCTAAACCGCCCGCGCCACCTCCGCCGCTTGCACTGGGTCCCGACGGTGAACCACCTGAAGTCTGACCGCCACCGGAACCACTGCCTGATGGAGAACCTCCGCCGCTAGGCATTCCGCCACCGCCACTTTCGCCGCCGCCAACGAGACCGCCAGTCATGCTGCCCATTCCATCGCTAATAATTTGCTCAAGGACGCTTGGGTCGTATTCTTGGTATCGAATGACGCTACGAATGTCATCGCCAATCGTGTGCAGGATGGAACGAGCCAACTGAGTCTGTTTGACGGTTTCGCCTGACTCTTCTAATTGGTTCGCATAGATATTGATCAACAGACCAATCAGGCCAGCGATCACAATGGTGAGTGCCAAGGACAGAATCAATTCAATAAGCGTAAAACCTGCGCGGGTTGCGTCCACGAATTTCTTCATGCTATCGACCTCCCGAAGCCGAACTCGAAGCGCCGGTTGCGCCTGAGGCCGATGTACTGCTACTATCGGTTGTCGAAGGGTCCGGTAGTTTGTCTAAACCCAAGTTGGGATCGATGACCCACCGTACGAGTTGGTAGTTATTCGAACTGCTCGTTGGGTTGGATATATTATCGGTAACTGAAACGACGACGCCGATCATGTTTGGTTGTGCGGCAGCCATCGTCTGAATGGAATAGTACCATTGCCCCGTTCCTACAATCCCGGAGATTGGCATCCAATCTTGTGGCTGAATTTGTATGGCGCCAGCGACAACTTCGGACATTTTGGATTCACACATCAATTGTGCTTGAGCCTGCATCTGCGATCGAGTCGCGTTGTCGGATGAAAGTTGCATTGACTGGGCGAGAATGCCTACTGCGATTCCGAGTATTGCCAAGGCGAGGACAACTTCCAACAGCGATAGACCGGCCCGCGTCGATCTCAGCGATTTTTGGAAGTGGATCGTCATATTGGAAACTTTCAGCGGACGTACATTTCGTCCCAGTCTTACTGCATCAATGTGGTACTTTTGTTACTTTGTCACTGCGTTACTTTGTCACTGCGTTACTGTGTCACTGCGTTACGGGGGAAATGTCTTTGACTTCGGATCGGCCCGTTAGTCCGCGTAGCTGGATACTGCGGCGTGAGCCTTTTGGATTTTGCAAAATGATTTCGGCAGTTGTTGAACTGCCATCGGGATAAAATACGATTGGTGCAGACCAAGTGCTGATGGCCATCGCCATACCTGCTTGCTGTTGTGCCATCAAGTTTCGAGAATCGGACTGCGTTTGAACTGACGCGAATAAGACGCCTTCCTCAAGCGTCTGATTACTTTCATCGCCGGTTGCAACATCCGTCATCGCACCGGTTCGGTCATCGGTTTCTACGGCCATTCCTGTTTGCGTCATGATTGTCGCTCCCGGTCCTGCATTATTGGCGTCCGCTCCCGTCAGCCAAGGTTGAACAGTGTAATCGCTTGCACCGATATTGAATCGAAAGACTTGTGATTGGCCGGTTTGAATCGCTTTGACTCGTGTCCGCTGAAGGCTCAGTTGAATAGCGTCAGCCGAATTGTCGATGCGTCGACCAACAATAAGGGCATCGTACGTTGGAACAGCTACGGCCATCATGACAAGAAGTATGGCAACGACCAAAAGCACTTCTAATAAAGTAAAACCACCGCATCTGTTCAGATTGCGGTGGTTTGCATGGCGAAGTTTCATAATGGGCCTTTGAGCAATTCAACAAGCACGGGCTTACTGAACCGTTTTTACGATATCATCCGCAGTACTCATTTGCCCGTCGGGACCAGCGCTACGAATTTCGTAAGAATTCCCGGCTCCCTTGTATTCAAATGGGTTGCCCCATGGATCCGGTGAAACTGGCTCCTTGGCAAAGGCATACCACTTTGACGGATCTGGCAAATCACTCGGCTGAACGCTCAGGTCCTGTAGTGAATTAGGGTAGGAGCCAATTGCAAGCCTATAGGTATCAAGCAGCACGCCGATGGACTTGATATTGACCTCTGCCAATCCTTTGTTTGCATTGTCGCGAGCACCAAAGATGTTGACAACTACTAGGCTCATGATAACGGACAAGATGACGACGACCAAAAGGACTTCAAGCAATGTAAAGCCTTGTCGGCGGCGATTTGTTCTACGATGCGTACGCATTTTTTCAATACTCCTCTTTTGAAACTCTCAAGCAACTCTGCTTTGATTTTTTTGAATTCGACCAATGAACTGAATTACAACGCGCTGGTACTGTTCAGCACCGGAACCATCAACGCAAGAACCACAAACATGACAATCCCCGCAAGGACTAACAACATCAGCGGCTCTAGCAATCGTACGGCAACTTCCAATCGTCGAAAGGTTGTTTTTTCGAGACCATCGGAAATCTGAATCAAGACCTTGTCAAGCGTGTTGGATTCCTCGGCGACCGCGATCATTTCAACGACCGTTTGAGGAAAGTGGCCACTTGCCCCTAGGGGGCGGGCAAGTTTTTCACCCGCTGTTACGTTTTCTCCTGCTGAAACAATGGCCTCGGAAAGCACCATGTTTCCCGCAGCGTGTCGACCGATTTCAAGCGACCTAAGAATAGGAACCCCGTTGGTGAGCAAAGTTCCGAGGACGCGACAAAATCGGGCGACTGCCAAGCTTAGGAATATGTTACCAAGAATCGGGGTTTTGATCTTGATAAGATCCGCAACCCGCTTACCTTTTTCCGACTCGAAATATTGGCGAATGGCAATAAAACCAAAGACAATGACGGCAGCGATCACCCACCAATAGGCTTGGAGAAACGAGCTCATCCCAAGTAATAAATCGGTTGCGGCAGGTAATTTGCCTTTATCACGCATTCGAGCGAACAAGGGCTCAAACTTGGGAACGAAAAACACTAGCAAAACGGTTACCACGACGGTACCGACGCACATGATAAAGCCAGGATAGGCCAGAGCACCTATGGTTTTGCCTTTTAGGTCTTCCTGTTGTTCGATAAAACTCCCGACGCGTTCGAGCGAATCCTCCAAGAATCCGCCTTCGCTGCCAGCTCGGACCATGTTGACAGATATCTCGCTAAACACGCGAGGAAAGCGCGACATGGCATCGCCAAGTGATTCTCCGTCCTCAACGCGAGCTTTTACTTCGTTCAATACTTGCTTGAGCGTCGGATTCTTGGATTGCTGGGCCAGGACCGTCAGAGCCCGGATCAAGGGAACGCCGCTGTTCAGCAACGATGAAAGCTGCATGTAGAGCGTGGCCATTATTTGACCTTTGACACGCCGCGTTCCACGAGCCTTGGTACCTCGTGCAACGGTGACTTCGAGCGGAAACAAGGATTTCGCGCCCAACTGCATGACGACATCGCGTTCGGAGTTGGCGGTAATCGTCCCGTTCTGCTTTTTGCCGCTGAGGTCGCGCGCTACGTATACAAAGTCAGGCATTGTTCTAGTGCACCTTTATCCGATGTGATCGCCCTTGGTGACACGGAGAACTTCGTCCAAGCTCGTTCGACCCTCGATGGCTTTATCCCATGCATCCATACGCAGCGTTCGCATGCCGCACCGGAGAGCTTCTTGGCGAATTTCATAACTGCTCACACGATCGTGAGCCAACTGCCGGACCGATTCATGCGCAACGAGCAATTCGTAAATGCCGAACCGCCCTGCATATCCGTTATTGCGGCAAGCGCGACAACCGACTTGGCGATAAAGCGGTTTGCCCGCCAATTTCTCCCAGGGAAAATCCGTTGGAAGATCTTCACGTTTCGGCTGATATGTTTCTTTGCACTCCGTACACAATCGGCGAACGAGACGCTGGGCCATAACGCCTTCGATGGTACTGGCAACTAAGAACGGTTCGATACCCATGTCGACGATTCGCGTGAACGCTCCTGCGGCATCGTTGGTGTGCAATGTACTAAACACCGTGTGACCCGTCAGCGAAGCTTGAATCGCGTTCTCAGCCGTTTCCGCATCTCGAATTTCACCGACAAGAACGATATCCGGGTCATGGCGCAAGATGCTGCGTAACGATGCGGCAAAGGTCAACCCGATTTTCGGATGGACTTGAATCTGGTTGATTCCGTCGAGTTGGTATTCGACGGGATCTTCGGTCGTAATGATTTTGTTTTCGGGTGACTTGATTTCCAACAGCGAACTATAAAGTGTCGTTGTCTTGCCGGAACCGGTGGGCCCCGTAACCAAAATGATGCCGTGCGGCAATCGAATCAGTTGGCTGTATATGCGATACGTTTCTGGGTCCATCCCCAGATTTTGTAAATCGAATTTCATTGCGCCTTTATCGAGAATACGCATGACGATGCTTTCGCCGTGGATCATCGGAATGACGGACAACCGAATGTCGATTTCGCGGCCATGCACACGGAGCTTGATTCGTCCGTCCTGGGGCAAACGCTTTTCTGCAATGTTTAACCGGGCCATGATCTTTAAACGCGAGATGATGGCGGCCTGAAAGCGGTTGATTTCGGGCGGAACTGGCTGCGTGTTCAAAATGCCGTCGACGCGATAGCGAATGACGAGGCCACTGCCTTGAGATTCGATGTGGACGTCGCTCGCTCGCGTGTCGACCGCTTCGACCATGATTTCATTGACCAATCGAACGACCGAAGCTTCTTGAGCCATTTCGCTCAATTCGCTGCCGTCAGTTTCGAGCGCTTCGAGCAGTTCGACATCGTCGTCTTCGCCTCGAGCCGCCAACAATCCTTCGACAGTCTCGCTGCCGACGCCCATATATTTCTTGACGAGTTTGGCGATCTCAGCTTTTTCGGAAACGACCGGAATGATACTCATCGAAGTTGCCGCTGCGGCTTCGTCGAGAGGATACAAATCCATTGGGTTACTGGTTGCAACGACCAAGGAGCCGTTTGAAATTCGAATTGGGAACAGGGAGTGTCGGTAGATGAGCTTTTGCGGGAACTTGGCGAGTAGGTCAATGTCCACGTCCACCGACCGCAGATCGACAAAGTCTAGTCCGACTTCATCAGCAAGAGCGCGCAGCGCGTCCTCTTCGCGAACAAAGCCTTGTTGGACAGCGGATTCGATGATAGTAGAACCTGCTGCTTCGGCTCGGGAGCGTCGCAATTGCTCGACGTCGATGAGTCCGCGTCGTACTAGTATTTCGCCGGCTTCTGTGATCATAAAATTTGCGCAAAGACTACGAGAAACGATTAAACCAAATCAACGAAGTCATTTGGTCCCCAAGAGAATTTATCGGCCGCCGCGTCCGCCAGCCCCGCCACCGCGAGCACCTTGAGCGGCACCGCCGCCACGGTTGCCTTGTCCGCCACCACCACCGCCGGCTCGATTGCCACCACCAAATCCTTGGAAGCCACCCGGAATGCCTTGAAATCCGCCGCCACCTGCTCCAGGGAAACCACCGCCGCCACCAGGAAATCCGCCTCCAGCTCCTGGAAAACCGCCGCCACCACCGGGGAACCCACCGCCGCCACCGGGGAAACCTTGACCGCCTGTTCGCTGTTGACCTCGGCCTTGGGCGTTGTTCGTATTGTTCGTTGTTTGGTTCGTTCGAACTTGCTGACCGAAAACGGACTGCAAAGCAGAACGAACGACGGCGGGATTGATGCCGCCCTGCAACGGTATAGAAACAACCGATTCGCCTTGATCGGCACTGGACTGGTCGAGCATGTCGACTAGCTTTTTGACTTCTTCAAACAGCGGAGCCGGTGCCTTGACGATAAGCGAGTTTGTTTTCGCTTCCGTACCAACCGTCATGGTAGCTTCTTTCAGTTCGCTTTGTCCGCCTCGTTGCCCACGGCCACCGCCTCCGGCAGCGCCACGCAACGCGGCAATGAACTCTTGTGGGCTTGGTTGACGTTGTGCCCCAGCCCCTTGAGCGCCGCCGATTCGATCTGCAAAGACTTCACGGACAACTTTGGCAACGTCTTCAACATTCGCGTTCATCACTTGGATGATGTGCGTCTTGCCTTGTGTTTCCACGTCGAGCGGTCCGTTTTCTTGATCGATGACCTTAAGAAGCTGTTCAATGAGTTCGAGATCCAAAGGATTAGCTTGGACAATAAGCGAATTCAGGCGAGGGTCGGGAGTGATTGTCACTTCGCCGCTGGCAATTCCTTCGCTAGAACCAGCGGAGCTTGTACTACTGCCGCCACCGCCCAGGAGACCACCGACCAATCCACCACCAAGACCGCCAAGTACATTGCCAGCCAAGTTCCCGAACAAACCACCACCGCCACCGCCGCTGGATTCGCCCGATAGAATTCCTTGCAGCAATTCCGATGCAGCTTGAGCTTTAACGTAACGAAGAAAAAAAACAGTTGGCTCGGAGCCTGAGAGTGCCATTTGATCGGAAAGCATTCGCGCGATCTGCTCGAACTCAGCGAGAGCCTCCGGATCGTCGGACGACACGATGAGACCCGTCGGCCCTTTCAAAATTACGATATCGTCGCCCAAGACTCGCTTTTTTTCACCTGACGAATCAGGCTTTGATTCCTCTGCGTCTTCAGACTCCGGTGGTTGAAAGGATACGTACCTGATGGAAGTCCTTCGAGTCATCGTTGTCTTGGGGTTTACTTCTTCAACTGCCGCGTCATTAACTTTGGGTGATGCTTCGGTCGACTCAACCGGGGGCTGCGTTGGCTTTTCGTTCCCATCGCCTTTTATCACTGGCTCGACTGCCTTGGAATCTGGTTCGTTGAGGTTGTGGACGGATCGCTGAGTCAGACCAGCACCCTCGCTGCCCGACGGAGAAACGATGCGAATGCGATTAGTTCGTTTTGTAGATTGCCAAAGTTGTTCGATTTGTCCGAGAACTCGGTCTTGCGAACGACTGGGGATTTGGAAGACTTTTACGGAATCGCCTAATGATCCCATCGAGGGACCGCTTTCTTCAAGCTTATTCAATAAGTCTTCAACTTGCTGCACTTGTTGTTCGGTGCCTTGAACCATTACGGTTCGAGCCAGGGTGTCGGCCGAGAAAGTTGGGCCTTTGGAATCCGATTCGCTGCTCTTTTTGCCAAAGAACTTTTCAAGCGTCAACAGCGCTGCTTGTGCATCCAAACGCTTGAGTTGAATCACGCGAAACTGCGTTTGCGATCCAGTCAGTCGTTTGACAGTGTCTTCGATGATCTTGTGATCCGAAGGTGTTGCTTGTGCGACAACGCTGTTCGTCTTTTCATCGAGCGCCATACGAACATTGGGCATGCCAGCCATCAAGGTTTCGATAACCGAATAAATCAGCTTGGGATCACCAGTCGGGATCGGATGCATTCGGACTTCTGGTTGTTCGACCGTAGCCGACGAAGCGGTCGTAGCGTCGGGAGCGACATCGACCTTCTTAACGATATCTTGCAGCTTTTGTAGGTTGTCGACCGAACCAGTTGCAAAAATCGTATTCCCAAAAGCATCCGTTGAGATACTAATTTTATCGGAAACGTTGTTTTCAGTTGTCAGCCCCAACAGTGGTCGTGCGATACCTAATATTTCTTCTGCGGTAACATGCTGCAATCGAATCGAGACGATCGAGGCGCCGCGAGCTTTTTCGGGGTTTTCGGATCGCTCCAGCATATCGCGAATGATTCGCAGTTTACTCGAGTTCTCGCAAACCAGGATCTGCGATGCACTTGGCATCGACACAGCGCTTCCTTGAGGGCCGAGGAGCAGTTTGATGTCCTTTTCGGCTTCGGCGACATCTAAACGCGTGAGGATAAACAGGCACTTTAGCAATTCGTAGTCACCGCGATGATCCAATTCTTCGGGCGTTACTAGCTCAGCCAATTCTCGAATCAGTTCGCGGACGACATCCGCGTTATCCCCCGAACTCAAGTCTAAAACCATCAAGGTACGTTGATTTCGAAGCAACGCGTAACCTTGACGAAGCAACGCGCGATTCATCAGATCCATGGCTTGCCCGATCGAATATGTGCGGTAGGGGTCTCGATAAGTGAAAGTACCAGGTGGGAACAAATCCGTTTGCAAACTCAACTCCGCTTCC
>JANMNK010001236.1:0-2841 GCA_031373875.1 Pirellulaceae bacterium
TATGCTCCGGACGTAATATTCTTCCTGACAGATGCCGCCGAGCCAAGCATGAGTCAGTCGCAACTTGACAGCCTTCAAAAATTGTGCGAGCGAACGGGCACAACGATTCATACTATCGAATTCGGAACTGGACCAAACCCAGGAAACGGTCGATGGATTGAGGTGTTGGCGATGATGACAAACGGCAAGTACCGCTACGTCGACGTAAAACAGATCGCCGCTCCTGAATAAATCGCGGCATCTGTTCTAATCAACTTACCCAAGCAAGACTCAGCTGTCGTTCGAGCAGCCTCAGGAAACGAAAAGTCGGGCGAATCCATGACGCGAAAAAACAGTTGGAATATGGCTAGCGAAATTAGCTTGAGCAAAGGGCAACAGACAAAGCGATTGTCACGCCGCTGCTTTCTCGCAACCGGTGTCGCCGCAAACGTAGCGGTTACTATACTTCCATCGCTTGCTGCAGACCCCGCGAATCTCAAAGTCAGTCGTTTTTGGGTTGCTGACGGGATGCCGTTGACGCTCGATCGATGGATGCCAAATCCAACTACTCCTTTCGAAGGCAAGATAATTGACATCAGCGATCGGGAGCTTCGTTACATTCCGAAATCTGGCGAAGGGGAACGACGAATGCAGGGCGATCAAGTGATCGCGGTCGATGTGGCATGGGACACAGAGATTGCTGCGAAAGCGCATAGTTTATTTCGCGAACGAAAATATATCGAATCGATTAAAGCAGCAGAGCAGGGCGTCCAAAGCGGCATCCTGCAGTGGCAGCAGCGATTGCTGTTCGCGGAAATGGCAGACGCTTATCGCAATCTCGGACGATTTGCCGAAAGCGGCCTTTTCTTTTTGACACTGATTAAGCATGCGCCGCCATCGTTCTTGTACGCGTCGATGCCGCTTGTTTGGACGCGCACGGACTTGGACAAGAGAGCTTTGGACTCAGCCCAGGACTGGATCGAGCAGGATACCGAAGACGCGAAATTGCTGGGTGCAAGCTGGTTGCTTACAGGTGCTGACCGCAGCAAAGCCGAGTCAATTCTGCGAAGCCTTTCGCAAAGCAAAAAGCCTGTAATTGCGCAGCTTGCCACGGCACAGCTATGGCGAACTGTTCCAGCGACGGAGGGAATTTCGCAAAAGCAAATTCAATGGCAAACCTTACGCAACAAGATGTTGCTGCCTATACAAGTTGGCCCTACCGAGATCATCGCTGATAAATTGGATCAAGTCGGAAATGCAATGCAGGCCGTCCCCGAGTGGTTGCGGATTGCGATTGTACACCGCGACCGTTACGATGCTGCTTCCCGAGCGATCGCCCGCGCCGCTACGGCGAAACGGGATGCCGGTCAAGAAGCCGAGGCGAAGCGAATCGAGGAATTGTTACAGACTTTGCCGTGATCGAGTTTTATTCTACGGTCGAACTTTGACAGGATGAAGTAAAGGTCGGATGGAAAACACAAACATATACTCTAATGAAGCTTGCACAAAATCCGGAACTCGCCAACTTGCAAAGGCGGCTCGGACGGGCTTGTCCATTGCCTCACAACTCCGGCGATTGTTCAAAGCATTCAAAGTACAGGCTTTCGCATTTCCAATAGCTTGGTTTTGTCAGACGCAATTCGTTTCCGCACAGGAACCCGGCGCGACTGGCGCGGCTTCCGACGACACGTTCCTGAGTATCGTCTTCAGCGGCGGATGGATTGGCATCTTGATCATGATCTGTTTGATCTTGCTCTCGCTGTTAGCCGTTTACTTGATGGTAGAACAAGCGATGTTCCTGCGTCGAAAAAACATCGCGCCCCAAGACTTAGGCGAGGGCGTCAAACAGTTGCTGGCACAAGGAAAAGTGAAAGACGCTGATGCGCTGTGTCGTAGCAATCCGTGTCCTTTGGCATTTGTTATTGTCAGCGGCATCTCCGAAATCGAATTCGGTTGGCCTGCGGTCGAGAAAGCGCTTGAAGAGACGTTGGCTGAACAAGCTGCTCGGCTATATCGCAAAGTCGAGTACTTGTCTGTTATCGGCAACATTGCACCGATGCTGGGATTGCTCGGTACCGTGACAGGGATGATTGTCGCATTTCGACAGGTGGCGATTTCAGAAGGAACAGCCGGCGCAGGAGATTTGGCGCAAGGTATCTATTCGGCTTTGGTGACCACGGTTGCTGGATTGTTGATTGCAATTCCAGGCTTGGCGGCCTTTGCAGTGTTTCGAAATAGAATCGACGAATTGATTGCCGAAACAGCTTATTCGGCTCAACACGCTTTCGCACCGATTCGCCGTCGAATCCCAGGAGCGACAATCCGACCCACTGGACCTGCTGTTCCGCCAAGGAATCCATGATAATTTCCTCGTTGAATTCCGCTTTGACAAACAACTATTTTTAAGAGGTCATCGGCTCCTGCACAATCATGCAAGTCCCCAGCGTTCGCCAAACTGGATCGGTTTCAATCAACATGACGCCCATGATCGACGTCGTGTTCTTATTGATCATTTTCTTTTTGGTCAGCAGTCATATGGCCAAGCAAGAGAATCACGTCAAATTAAATTTGCCGGAAGCCACAACCGCGTTGCCCGAAGAAAAAGTTCAACGTTCCGTTGTTACGCTCAATATTCTCCCGGACGGCAATTGGCAGTTGGCCGGACAAAGTTTGACTGTGCCTCAATTAGTTGCAGCATTAGTCGAACGCAATCGCGAGTGTGGCGGGGTGTTACGCGTCCGAATTCGAACTGATCGTGACGTTCCTTATGGCAAAGTTTCCCCACTGTTGAGCGCTTGCGTACTAGCGCAAGCAACCGATATCGTCTTTGCAGTTTACGATACGCCTCCTGTCAAATAGCAG
>JANMNK010001239.1:0-7111 GCA_031373875.1 Pirellulaceae bacterium
CAATGGAGTCGCAGCGCTTGGCGTCGAAGCTCCCGCGCCACCATTGCGACCATTGAACTGATAGTAGGCTCCGCTGCCCCCATAGCCGCCTGATCCTGCGTAATAGGACTGACCGCCACCAGCGCCTGAGTTGATCCCAACAGCCGACGTATTGAACGTGGCGTCCGGGTGAACGACCAAGTTATTACCGACGACCAAGGACAAAGGATAATTTCCAACGACGCGGATTGTGTCGGGGCCGATTACTAGATCTCCCGGTATGTAAAATCGTGCAAGTCCGTCCGGCGTGTGTTCGGCGACAAACGGAACACCATAGAATGCCGCGTTATTTGTCTCGCCATCGTTGCGGACCGTCAAATCATCAGTATCGATGATCACGTTGTAAACGTCGGTTCTCGTCGAACCCGGTGTGGTTGGCCCCGTCGTCGGCTTGAACAACCCATTCTCGAATTCATCTTCATCGACGACGCGACCGGAATCATCGTTGCCGCTGATGCTGTAACGCACACTAGAAGTTCGGCTGTCTTGCTGCGTCCATGTCGCAAAGACTTCGTATTGGCCCGCAGCTAAGTTGTTGAATTCCCAGAAAGCGCGTGCAAATGGATCGGCTCCCGAGTTCAATCGATAATCGTTTCCAAAGGACGCAAAATTCTGACCTCCCGACCAACCTGTCCCCACTTCGCGATAACCGTTACTTCGGTTGTCGACGATTCGCGTCTCCGTCAATGCTTGAACGTCCGTGATACGATTGTTATTCAAGTAGAGATTCGTCAGCATCTCCAAGCCACTCAGTGGTTCAACATCGCTGACCTGCTGCTCGGACAAACTGACATCGTGCAAATTCGCCATGCCTTTGACGGCTTGCAGACTACCAACGCGCACACCATCAATCAACTTGAATCCGCCCGAACCGGAAGCGACGCCAATGTCTTGTCCCAGGATGTGAACATAATTCCCAAATCCATTGAACTCGGGCAATTTTGACGATGTTATTCGATTACGGATTTCGCCAGATCGGGCGTCGAACACCAAAGCATGTCCTTTGCCTGCTCCGTAATTTGCCGTAGCACCTAACACGACCGTCTCGCCCTGAATTGCGACCGATGTGCCGAGGAACGCTAACTCCTCAGGGGCATTATCTTGCAAGATCGAGACAAGCTGACCCGTCGATTTTTCAAACACATACGCTTTGCCGGTATGAGCCAACGTGCCCGTATATGCGTTTTGAGCACCTGCGACAAACAAATTATCCGATGCACTAACCGATTCGCCAAATCGGTCGTCGGAATTCGTGCTGTCATCCCGATTGTTTATGGTTCGAAGCAATCGGCGCGAAGCGACATCAAACATGAATACTTCTCCAGCCGAACCGAGGTTCCCTGGCGCGCCAACAACGAGCGTATTGCCCATTGCCGCCATGGACATGCCGAATTCCGCTTTACTTCCCGCGCCTGGGTTTTCAATTTCAAATAGATATCGGCGTGTGAATCGATCGTAAACGTAGACGGCTCCTTGAGATCCGTTCGCGTTCGGAGCACTGATCGCAATGAACTGGTCGAGGACCGCAATTGATCGACCGTAGTCATCATTGACTGCAAGCTCGGGGCTCAACAACGTCGTAATAAATGCACGAGTCGGGAAATCGAAAAAGTAGACGCGTCCAACGTTGGCGAAATTGAGCCCACCACCCACCATCAAGATTTGACCGTCCGAAGCGAGCGACGACCCGAATTGAAGACCAGAGAAGACCGAAGGCGCAATAATCCCTGCTTCTTCAATTCCCGTGATTGCATCATAAACACGAATTCGGCCCGCGTTCGTGCTTCCGAGAACGGTCTCATTTGGCGAAGCGATGAGTTGCTTGCCTTGGATTTGAATAGCTGCACTTCCAAAACCGCTCGTACTTGTCCGAGTTGCCAAGTCCCCGAATCCATTGTACGGTTGGCCAGTTACCGCAGGTTGCAATTGACGCTTGACGCCGTCGATGCTCAACAGTTCAAGTTTCTTGGAATTGACAAGCGGATCGATCGAACCGATTGGGTTGTAATCTGCACTCAAGCGAGTCAGTTCGCGGCTCAAAGTAAGCGAAGAAAAATCGCTAACTTGATTAACGTCTATCACTAATGTCTCAAGTCGGGCGAGGCCAATCGGCGCGCCAACGCTATCGCCCTCGACTTTTCTAGCTGGCTTAAGCACGATTAGATTGGTTAGATAATTGTGCCCCAAATTCAAGTGGCGAATATTGATGGCATTTTCCAGTCCGACCAAACTACGCACGCCTAAGTTCGCTGCGCTGAGTTGCGTCATTTCTGTAAGTTGACTTGCTCGCATGTCTGCCGTTATTGGTTTGCCATCGAACCCTAAAGTCGATGGTAGCTCCAATGCCCGACCGAATGCATATTTGAGCGCGGGATCCGCCAAGCCGACAACCGGATCGAGTTCCGCGTAAAGCTTTGCGCCTAATTCCTCGACCAATGGCGCAAGAATTAACTCGGACAACGACGTGTTCAGGTCGCGAATTTCCAGCGACTCGGCTAGGAACAAGTCTTTTCCTGTGCCGCCGAACAGCCGATCCAGATCTTCGTTGCCGACGAGAATATCGTCGCCATCGCCGCCACGCAAAATGTCGCGATCTGGGTCGCTATAGATCGGTCGAGTCTGACCAGCAAATGGAGCAGCAAATTCAAATGCAATCGGCACCGGCGTCGTAAAGCTTGGGTCAGCAGAATACACGCGAAGGAAATACGTTCCCGCATCATAATGACGAAGATCAGCGGCCGATTTACCTTGAGAGATCAATCCTCCTTGATCATCATAAATATCGACCAACCTTCCAAACGATTCGGGCACGATCGTCAACTTGGTCAGCCCTGCTTCGGGAACCGGAACCCCGAGGGTCGGACTGATTTGACGGCCAGTTCGCGCCGCTAAAACGTCGATTTGAATATTGGTATTTGGGATCGAGAATTCGACAGCGAGTCGCGTCTTTCCACGAGCCAACGCGTCAGCAACCATTGCCTTGAGATTGACTTGGACTGTTCCTTGACCAAAGGCCGATTGTCCTCGGCTAACGGGCACGGAAACTTGGAGAGTATTGCGACGCTCACTATACAAATCGCTACTATCCAAGAGGTCATTGCCTTCTGGATTTATCGGAGTGATTACCAGGCTAGCGCCCAACTCGGACAACAGCAATCGCGTTCCCTGCTCACTGCCATCGCTGTAGTACAGTGTATTGCCCGCACCCTCGTTCGCCAAAAAGACTGCTTGATTTCCAAAGGCCACGATGTTGACTGGGGTCGAAGCCGCGATTCCCGGATTGATGTCCTTTACCAGACTCGCCACAGCATTTGCTGGCGTCGTACCCGTCGCTTTCCAAAGCTCTCGGCCCTGCGGACCATTGTCGGCGGTAAAGAACAAAGTTCCCGCCACGTTGACTAGTTCTGTCGGTTGCGAATCAGCAACACGGTCCGGGTTAATATCGGGCATTTTCCTAGTATCCGAAACGCCGTCCGATACCCAAAGCTCTCGCCCCGACGCCGAATCACTTGTGGCTGCAAAGTACAACAAGTTCCCGACCGACGTGAGCAGGTTTGGATTCGCAACTCCCGAAGGATTGATATCCGCGACGATTGCCGCTGAAGTCCCATACTTCCACAACTTATCATCGTTGAAGAAGAATAGAGTTCCATTCATATCCGTAAGTTCAACATTCGCGCCTGGCACAAACGCTAATTCCGAACCCCCTGCCGTCGCCACCGCTTTTGTTCCTGCTGGCGATCCATTACTGACCCATAGCCGATCGTTTGCCAGAGCAAAATATCGCCCGTTGATTTGTCCCGTCGATACGGAGTCGGTTGCTTCATTGGGAATCGTTCTCATCAGCAACGCGACTGGTTGACCAGGATTGAATCTCCAGATTGCGCGTCCGCCCACTCGATCGTTGGCAACAAAGAACGCCGTCGCAACGCCCGACGCGCCCACGAACACTTCGCGAATTTGAACCGGGTTGACAATCTCTTCATTGACCGGATTGTTGCTGGCAAGAACGACTTGTTTGGCACCTGCAATTCCGGTGGTCCAATACATCCGGTAGTTACCGGTCCCGTTGTCGCTGGCGAACAGCAATCGCGTGCCAATCGCCGTCAATTGACTGGCGGAAACGAGCCCTGTTTCGATTTCTTCCGAGATGACGTCGGTGTTCGCAACTTTCCGAATCGAAACGCCATCCGTGAAATACAGTGTGTCACCAACGGCTGCAAAATCAGTAACTGGCGTACTGGTCAGACGAACCGTTGAGGCAACTGTCCCGTCCGATTTCCAGAGGGAGTTCGATGCATCGCGGAAATATCCCGTCGATCCAATCTTGGCCGTCTTGGTCAAATTGAAGTTAATTGGGAAATCGAGTGCAGCAGACCGGTAATCCAAGTTCAACGTTACGGTTTTCAAGAACGCTGTAGGGTCTTTTTGGAAACGCAATAATTCGCCTAAATCAAACTCCATATATCCATTGCTGCGGAAATTCGAGTTCAGGCCCGCACTGGCAGCACCGATATTTATTTGGTTTCCATTTATGAGGTTTGCGGACGAATCCGAGTGACCCGCATGTTGCGCATGAACTTCGACAGTTGGACTTGGCTGCGGTCCAACTATGAGGTAATTTCCCGGCAACCCGTCGCCAAGAGTCGTGAATCGATACCAACTGGCATTCTCCGCCAGCACTTGTTGTGAATAGCCAAGTCCCGCTGACGGTCCGATTAGAACGCTGTTGGGACGGAACGTATCGAGTACGGTCAGCTTGAGGCGACCATTGCTATTGGACGCTTGCAGCAAACTACCAAGTCCGTTCGTTGCCAGTGCAGCATTGACGTCGGTTACCAAGTCGGACATCGAGTTATTTTGCTGATCGGCTGCCACCACCACATTAACCGGCGCACCGCCGTTGACCTGAATTGGCAAGACGATATTGTTTGACAACCGTCCATCGACTGGACCAAGATTCTGTGCGATGGCAAACAGATTAGAGGTGTATGTCCAAGGCCGACCCGTGGCAAGATCCACGACAAAGTCACCGCTACCGGTTACAGTCCGATTCGCCAACACGTCGAATTGCGTGGGCAGACTGAAACGCTCTCGCTCGCCATAAACCAAGTACGTCTTGCCGGCATCTTGTTTGACCGAACCTCTGAATACGTCCGCGTTCGCTGACCCTAGTATCAAGTCATCGATCCCGTCGTCGTCCAGATCGAGTCCCGCCTGTGTCGCTAGTTGATCGATAAATCCATACGTTCCGCCGCTTTGAATTACTTTGTCGGCATTATCGAATGTCAACTGCATCGGGCGTTCTGCGATCGACCAGAAAACATAAACCGTTCCGTTGGTTATCGTGCCATCCGGGGCACGGGCCGAATCGAGGACCGCCAAGTCTGCTTTACCGTCTCCGTTGTAATCCCCAGCAGCAGCATACAAAGTTCGATTGGCAGCACTGCCTGTTCGAACGATACTCTTCCATGCTGTGGTTGTAGTGATGTCAGTTCCACCAACATAGATCTCGACTTTTTGGCCAGCGGTTCCGATCGCGAAATCATCGTATCCGTCAGGTCGCGACGAATTAGTGGTCGATGGCCGCCCAATATCTCCAAGCGCGAACATGTTGCCAAGGAAGGGAGCCGCAAAAGTCCGGTGCAACAGTCCCTCCCCATTGGAACGAGCAAAGTATAGTTGCGTTAAACCGTTAGTCGAACTTCGAACGAGAAGATCTTCAAGTCCGTCGCCATTTACATCGCCAGCAGCGATTGCGATATGCGCCGTGATGCTATCCAGTAATGCAGTGAGGCCTGTCGCGCTTCCCTGATAGACATTGGTTGAAACGCCACCGCTGGTGACACCTGATACCACAACGTCAGCGAATGGATCGCTGTTGTATTGAACAACATTGACTTGGACATCTCCTAATGACGTGAAACTAATTGCACCAGACGTGCTTCCGCGTAGTCCGGTCGCTTCGGCTCGCGTCAGATTTCGTTTGAGCGACGAATAACTCGCTCCACCCCAGTACGTTCGAATTACATAACTGCTTGGCCCAACATCGATGAACACCAGGTCATCAACGCCGTCACCGTTTACATCGCCCATGGTCTTGGCTGGAATGCCGATGTCATTACCATTCAAGCTATCGTGATCAATGATCACATCCGCAACGTCACGAACATCGCTAAGGGCGTTCTGGTCCATCGGTCCGAAAACGAGATAACTCTTCGTACGTCCTTTGAAGATAAAATCGGTGTAGCCGTCCGCGTTGAAATCTCCGACAGAGTGGCCTTGCGATAAACCTTCGCTGACGACCGTACCCTCAACTCCCCAAGCATCTCGAATATTGTGAATTCGTCCATTCTGCAGATCGATGCCCTGCGCACCCGTCGGCAAAGCAGAAATGATAGGCGTCGCTAATTCGTAGCGATAGATATTCGATGCATCTGGATTCGTTGGTACGCTCTGCGCGATCAACTGCGTTTCGCTACCTTTTATGACGTGAACGGCAGTGCTAACCGACGTGTCGGTAATTGCAAAATCATCGAGTGGGTTTGTACCCAACAAATCTCCGTTGACATTTCCCAACCCGACAAAGAACATTTCCCCTGGCGAAGGTGCCGTGAGCGAGAATAGGGGTCGGCCCGTTTCGACAACCATATCCGGTGCATTCAATCGGTTCGTCGAGCGAGCATTGTCGCCACCACCGAATATGACTTGGCCAACAACATGCTCATAGTTCGTGCCGTCTTCGGGCAGAATCTTGTTTCGTCGAAGAACAGAAACGAGTCCCAGGTCGGTCGTACCGTCGCCGTTCACGTCGCCCAATGCAAATGGACCTTGCATGATCGGACCAAACGCAGACGATGAGGTCGAAACATAATTGAGCGAAACCGGCGTCAGCGACAAATTGCCTGCCGATAAATCGCTAAACAGAACAAGTGGCGTTTGAAAGTTTTTCGTCAAGATCATATCAGCTTGACTGTTGCTATCGAAATCGCCGATTCCTGACAACGTATAGCCGGTTAGCAATGACGAACCAGTGTGGATGAAAGCAGCCGTCGATGCGTCTAGGCTACTT
>JANMNK010001255.1:0-12491 GCA_031373875.1 Pirellulaceae bacterium
TCCCGGTCTGCAGTCAGCCGAAACTGCTCTTCGAAATCCAAAGTAGACCGCGATTCGACGGTTACGTTCTTTGTTTGCTTGGTCGACGATTTAGTTGAGTTGCGCAAACGTACTTCGCCACTCAATTCCACGACACTCCGAACGCGAACTGTTTGTGTCGATTTCGACTTATCAGGACTCGTAGCCGAAACATCGGATGCCAATATTGCAGTCGGCATCAACAGGGCTCCGGTCGCTCCCATGATCGAAGCTCGCAGAATAGCGCGACGATAGATGAGGGAATTTGTTTGTGCAGAAATGCGTGAGAAGTCGGCTGCCATGTCGTCGGGACCTCGAAAAGAAATAGGTCAGGAAACGCTTGTTCCTGCTATTTCGGAAAGTTAACTTCCTAAAATCGAGACCTATCCGTTTTTCTGAATTGAATCCCCTAAGTACCCTAAATTGCCGAAAACGAGTCACGTTGGCCGCGTAGAGAGCAGTTGGTTATCAAAAAGGGCAGACATTGGATCACGCTGTCTAAATTTTGAGCACAAGTTGGAATTGCAATTTGTAGAAATTGCAAAAAATTCTTTGCTAGACATTTCGGCAACCGGGTAATTTTGCCCCAAATTGCTCGATATATCAGACTTTGCGAATCAGATTGCCGCTTTAAGAAAATTCCGTAAAACCCGTGAACTATTTGGCCCTTGGTTTGCATCTATAGAACCTGTCAGCATCGAACTGCGTCTTACACAAGTAGGGGCAGAGAAGGCAAGAAGTTTGCATAGCGAATTTTGCGACCTTCAAAAGTTCTGAATTAGCCACCGAAATTGGTTGAATCAAAACTTTTCGAACTGGATGCCGGTTTTTCGAAGCCAGTATCCAGGATGACAGTTATGTCCAATTTTGCGTCAATGGTCTCATGATGAGACCTACCCCGCACACGAGGATTGCTTGTCGCGGTCGGGAACCGCAGGGAACAACCAAGCCGGGCCTCGAAGCAGGGAATAGAAGGAAACCATGCATACAGATTACAAGATTGCGTTACTCCGAGAACTTCGTGACCAACAGGTACGGTTTGCGCCCCGCCTCAAGCGGTTGGAGCAAGCTGAACGTGCGGAGAGGTTGCTTAACGAATTGGAAGGTCGTCGCGAGTATCCGTATGAATTTTTGTTCTACCGGGTGACCGAGCATCGTCCTGACGAAAGCCCCCGGCAGTTGATTTCCGGAAACGACGCGGCTCACGACTTGCGATTGTTTGTCGAAGACATCACCGACTCGCTGAATCTACGTATCGAAGAAGCACCGGAACGCGTACATACCGTCGAAGAATTGAGCAAAATGTTCAACGTGTCGACCAAGACAATTTCACGTTGGCGCGATCAGGGCTTGGTTAGTCGTCGATACGTGGCGGAAGGTCGCAAGCGTGTTGCTTTCTTGCAAAGCAGTGTCGAGCGATTTGTGTCTCGTAACCGCGAACGTGTCAAGCGAGGCGAGCAATTTAGCCAACTTACGAACGACGAAAAAGCCAAGATCATAGAGCGAGCCCGTGAGTTGGCCGCCAACGGTCTGACGCTATCGGGTGTGGCTCGTCAAGTCTCCGAAGAATCTGGACGAAGCATTGAAACGATTCGATACACGATCAAGAATTTTGATCGCGAAAATATGGCAATGGCGATTTTCCCCGATCATCGCCCTGTATTGTCGGATGATGATCGCGTTGCCATTTTTCATCAACATCGGCGCGGCGCGTCGATCACGGTTCTCGCTCGACGCTACGGTCGAACAGTCAGCACGATCAATCGCCTGCTGTGCGAGCAGCGCGCGATCCGGATCCTCGAGTTGCCGCTCGACTTTATTCCTAATCCCGAGTTCGAAAAGAAGTCGGCAGAAAAAGAGATATTGGCAGAAATGGCAGACACCGGTTCGACAACTCGCAAGATGCGTGCGCCGGCGGGGCTCCCTCCGTACTTATGCTCGCTCTACGATGTGCCGTTACTGACTCGTGAGCAAGAATATCACTTGTTCCGCAAGATGAACTATTTGAAGTTTCGTGCTAGCAAGTTGCGAGAGCAACTCGACATGGCAGCTCCAAAAGTCGCCTTGATGGAAGAAATCGAACAGCTCAGCGAGAAGGCCGTTGCTGTCAAAAATCGATTGGTCCAATGCAACTTGCGGTTGGTGGTGTCGATTGCCAAACGCCACGTTGGTTCCAGCGATGACTTCTTTGCATTGATCAGTGATGGAAACATGTCGCTGATTCGTGCAGTTGAGAAATTCGACTACAGTCGCGGAAACAAGTTCAGTACATATGCAAGCTGGGCGATTATGAAGAACTTTGCCCGAAGCATTCCGGACGAGTTCCGCCATAAAGATCGATTCCGAACAACTGGTGAGGAACTATTCCTCTCTCGCGAAGATCAACGATCGGATCGAGTTGCTGAAGAGTCGGCCCATCAAACTCGTCAGGATCAAATTAATCGTATCTTGCACAAACTTGATGAGCGGGAACAACAGATCATCATCCGTCGATTTGGTTTGGATCACAGCCACGAGCCGCTGACATTGAAAGAAGTCGGCGCTTCGCTGGGTGTTACCAAAGAACGCATTCGTCAACTTGAGGCCCGAGCACTTAGCAAGCTCCGTGCTGCAGCCGATGCAGAAAAGATCGATTTGCCTGAATAAGGATCGAGGACAGCGCCATGCGATTTTCTCAAAGGGAATCGTTTGGCAGTACAATTCAGCTAAAGGGAATATTCTTGATTCCCTTTAGCATTTGGCAAACGAGAAACCGCCTATGCCGTTGCCTGATCATGCGACCGGCTGAATTCAGATCCAGCAATTTACAAATTCCAAACCGGCACGGACTTTGAGATCTTCAGAAACCTGCCGATGCCGAACATGCGTTTGATCGACTAAAGCATGCTTTCTAACAGCAGACGCAGCTTCCGCATCTCTTGACGCATATCCAACCCTTCGGCGGGACGCATGTCAACGTTCAAGGCTTGGTCATAGCCGACACGCTGAAGCATCGTGATGTATTTGCCGTAATCCATCTCGCCTTGGCCGATTCGAACTTGCAACTGATCTTTCTTGGAGTCTCTCAACTGAACCAAGAAAACGTACTTCATGATCTTTTCGAGGTTCTTATTACGATGATTCGTAATGTGGTAATGCGAAGGGTCGAACGTCAGTCCTAGGCCATGAACATTGTCACATAGTACCTTGACCGTATCGGGGTCCTCGGTCAGGCAACCTGCCTGACTCTTCATACCAACGCGAACGCCTTCGGTTTCAGCAATGTCGACCAGTTTTTGCAGATGCTCGACTTCTTCGTTGAATGGGGTACCTAATTCAGCGCTCGGAACTGCAAGGGTGACGACTTTAGTTGCCTTGGCAAATTGGCAGATGAGTTTGAATCGATCGTAATATTGCGGGCGAGGCAAATCGATGAAAACATCATAAGCGCAGATATCCAAGCGGTGAGTGTCGCGAACTAATCGCAAGCATTCATTGAACTCCGTTTCCAACCGAGCGGTGGGCATCTGGGGCAAACGATCATCCAGCGAAATTTCGATACACGTGAACTCAAGGTCCATTGCGTATTCTATGGCTTCGGCGAGAGAATTTTCTGGAAAACAAGCTGTCGAGGCGGATACGTACACTGCTAAAACTCCTTTAGCGTTCGATTATCACTTTATCTCGGGTTCTGGCAACTACGCTGCACCGAAGCGTGGGCGAATATGCCCATAATCTTGAGAGTGGTGCATTAGCCTTGAAACTGCGTGAAAGACGCGTTCCACCGATAATCCTCGCATGCATTCATGATGTATGAGCGGACACGAGCGCTCATAACAAGGCTGACACGAAAGATTTTGTCGCAAAATAACTTCTGGTTTATTGTAAGTTACCGTCCACGCGGGGTCGGTTGGTCCAAACAAACTAACAACGGGACGATTGAGCGCTACGGCTAAGTGGCGTGGTCCACTGTCGGTTGATACGACGACAGTCGCTCGATTCAGAACGGCTTTGGAAAGTCCCAATGGTAAATGGGGCATTCCTCCCATGCTTTTTATTTTGTCGTTGTTGCACGCTTCGGCGGTTTCTAGTGCAATGCGACACTCGCCCGGACCACAATGAAATAAAACTTGGACTCCAAATGCCGTGACAAGCCGTTTCGCGAGTGCTTGAACATATTCCGGAGGCCACAACTTGGATTGACCGAAAGCACCACTGCTGTTGAGGACGATGGTTGGAACGTTGGAGTCAAATCCTACCATCTTCCAGAGTTCATCCGCTTGAGCGTCCTCCGCTTCGGACACGGATAATTCCATGCGACGGTCGGCAACGGAACAACCAAAGAATGCAGCAAAAGCTAAATAGTAATCGACGACGGAAATCGTTCGAAGCCTTCGCCCGTTCATCGGGACAGCTAACCGGTCTGTGAGGAAAATCCCTCGCCCATCTCGATCGTAACCAATCCGGCGTG
The DNA here is from genome assembly GCA_031373875.1 of Pirellulaceae bacterium. Lineage (GTDB taxonomy): Bacteria > Planctomycetota > Planctomycetia > Pirellulales > Pirellulaceae > JANMGV01. Next base: position 4,469 of record JANMNK010001255.1, read on the forward strand.
GAACACGTGCCATAAAGGCAACGATCGCGGCGGACAGAGAATTAGGAAGTAAAATCGTCGCGTCCAGTCGGATTCGGCGAAGTTCGCATGCAAGATTCCATCGTGAACGATGCGTTAACAACGGGCGACGCTGGTAAGCTATTTTTTCGGAAAACCAGTCCAAGCCTTCAAACACTTCCAGGGAACTGGGCTGACCAATGGCAATCAACTCGGTGTTGGGCGCTAAGCCTTGATACAAAGCTCGAATAGTAGGTGTCGCTAGGCAAGCGTCTCCTACCCACGATGGCAAAAATATGCCGAGCTTCATCTCAATGGTCCAATCCGTTACGGTCTATTTGAAAAGCTTTTTGTAAGTTCGCCGGGCAGAGTAAAAATTTACCCGTCGCTAGCCGGTTGGAACCTGGGGTGTGGTGATTCCTTTCCGGCACGGAATTCCCTGCGGATGATATCTATGAACGAACTTTGAAAGCTAGAGGACTTAGCCAATTTCGCGAAACAGTTTTGTTAGTGCTAGCAATTCCGTAGTCGCTGAAATTCCGTCTTCGCTTTTGCATCGAATTCGTGTATCAAGTTGTTTCGCGGAAAACGCCTTCCTGTATGGTCGCGGGACTTTGAATTCATTTGAACGGCAGGGGCTTTACGTCAATGGGATTAACTCGCTCCCTAGTTGCTAGGCTCTCTTTGGTTTTCCAGAGAAAGTAACCGGTAAAGGAATAATGTGCATGAATCGCAAAGCGCTCGTTACCGGCATTACAGGGCAGGATGGTTCCTATTTAGCTGAGTTGCTCATCGCTAAGGGTTATCAAGTCCATGGCGTGATTCGACAAGAGTCAGATACGTTTCGAATCAAACACATCCAACCGCAACTCCACCTCCACAAAACGAACTTGCTCGATCAAGACGAAGTGATCGAGCTTGTCGACAAGGTGCGTCCGCACGAAATCTTTAATTTAGCTGCCATGTCTTTTGTCCCAACCAGTTGGGAGCAACCCGCCTATACCGCAGACGTGACCGGACTCAGCTGCTTGCGAATATTGGAAGCGATTCGTCGGGTCGACACGAGCATCCGTTTTTATCAAGCAGGCAGTAGCGAGATGTTTGGCAATGTGGATCAGTCACCACAACACGAAGAGACACGCTTTTGCCCTCGAAATCCGTATGCGGTCGCAAAGATCTTTGCTTACCACACGTGCGCCAACTACCGCGATTATCACAATATGTTTGCTTGCACAGGGATCCTCTACAATCACGAATCGCCACGACGCGGCATCAACTACGTTACTCGCAAAATCACTTTGGCGGCCGCTCGCATCTTTCTTGGTCTGCAGGATGAACTGAAGCTTGGCAATCTCGATGTCCAACGCGACTGGGGTTTTGCAGGGGACTACGTGGAGTCGATGTGGTTGATGTTGCAGCACGATCAACCGGAAGACTTTGTAATTGGAACAGGAAAAGTTGCAAGCGTTCGAGATTTTGTGCGTTACGCATTTGAGCATCTTGGTTTGGAAGCCGACCAATTTGTGACCGTGGATCCTGCGTTCTATCGGCCCTGCGAAAAAAACATTTTGGTCGCTGATCCATCGAAAGCTAGCCAAATTTTAGGGTGGCAGCCCCGAACAAACCTACGGGAACTGATTTCCTCAATGGTTGAAAACGACGTCCATTTCCTTGGCGATACACAATCGACTTTGCCGATAAAACAGAATAATCGGGCTGCAGCCTGAGTATTCTTCGATCGAATTGGCAAGGACGATTCCATGGATCTGACAGACAAGAACATCACGAGCAATCGTATTAACGCGTCGACTCAATCGAGCTCTCGCGTGCATATCGTGCACTCTGACAGTTTTCAATTATTCGACGAAGCGGAATTTCCCGCTGCCCCTCAATATCAAGAAGCGTATTACCAGCAGGTGCAGCGCGGGTTTGAGGAAATGAGCCGTCATCGCGTCGTCGTCGCGGGCTTGGCAAGAAACGTTGCTGAGATTCTCCCGGCGACGATAGCACGAATCGAAGCGATGGGAAACCTCTTTGCCGATTACTCAGTGGTAATTTATGAAAACGATTCGTCAGACATCACGCCTGAACTTTTGAATTTTTGGCAGCAAGGCAATCGTCGCGTCAAAATCGTAAGCGAGAATTGTGGCGATCCTCAGAACAAACCAATCCGCTGTTCCCAACGAGCCCAGCGAATGGCAATGTATCGTGCCCGATGTCAAAACACCATTCTTGAGAAATACCCCGATCGCGATTTTGTAATCCTGGTCGATACGGACCTGCAAGGTGGCTGGAGTTTAGAAGGCGTCGCGACGACTTTCGCACAGACAGAATGGGATTTCGTAGGATCGAATGGAATCATCTACCGTCGACATGGTCTCATTCCAAACCGCTACGTGCAGTACGACGCGTGGGCTTATCGCACGGCGGACGATTTCGAACCGATCTCGACCAAAATCGTCAACGATATTACTTTCGAGCGAGGGCAACCATTCGTACCAGTACGATCTTGTTTTGGTGGACTTGGGATCTACACCATGCAAGCTTATCGAATGGGTCGTTACGAAGGGGAAGACATTGAGCATGTCGGTTTTCATCGATCACTTTGTAGGCAAGGAATCTACCGATTCTTTTTGAATCCAAGTCAACTAGTTGTCTACGGTCGCAAGCACAGAAAAATGGATAACTTGGTGGCAGGCTTCATGACGACACTTGAGACACTCGGAGTCGCCACTAGTACAGGCTGGCGTTTTCCGCGACAAGTTTCTGCCGAGCAATCCGGATTAGCCCGTTCCGCCTGATCGATGCAAATACACGTTCTGATGTGCTGACACGCGATCGTCGAAAGTAGTCGGACTTCTGGAAACGCTCTAGTTTTCGCTGATTACTTTGCGGTGGCAACTTTCACGCGAACGCCGTCTTGAATTTGATCGGTCGGATACAGGATAACGACCGAATTCTCGGTTAATCCAGATAAGACTTCCGCGTACTCTCGATTCCGATGGCCAATTTCGATCGATTTGCGTTTCGCAATTCCGTTCTCAGCCACGAACACTGCCCAGTTTTTATCGAGACGGAAAAGGGCGCTTGTTGGGACTCGCAGCACGCGTTCGGTCTCCCAAGTAATAATTCTGCACTCGACCCGAAAACCATCGCCAAGGGTCGGTCTTTCTGCGGGCGGTTCGACTATGTCAAGGATGACGTTCACGCGTTGCTCTTCAACACCCAACGCCGATATCTTTGTGAAACCGGCGGGTTCGATTCGTCTGACGACAGCATTTAAAGCATTTGCGCCGCCCCATCGTTCAACCATTGCGGAGTTGCCAGGCAATACTTTTACAGCTTCGGTCGAAAGCACGTCGAGTTCGATTTCGAGGTTTGTTGGATCGCCCAATTCCAGCAGCGGTGTCCCCGGTTGAACAACCGCAGAGCTTTCTTGAAATACACGAAGGACACGACCGTCGATTGGCGATCGGATTAGGAAGTCGGGCGATCCAGAATCGGTTGCCTGGGAGTTGGCATGCATCAAAGCAGCTTTAGCTTGTTGCAGTTCGAAGGTCGCGATTTGCTCGGCCATCGTTGCTACCGCAAACGAGTTTTTCTGACTGCGAAATTGCGTTTCGGCTTCGTCCATCTCTTGTTGCGAAGCCGCATCGGTCCCGCGAAGTTGACTGACTCGGCCATAGGTTTTTTCTGCCAGCGTGAGCAGTTCTCTTACGCTGGCAAGATTCGATGTGGATTGCTTAACGGCCAACTCAGCAGCCTTCTCGCGTGCTTCGGCCTGTGCCAACTGCCTCGCATCCAAAAGTCCTGGCGCGGTGGGCTGGATTGTAGCTAGGACTGTTTCGTTCGAGATAACCGCATCCCCGGGTCGCAAACCGACTCGCAGGAGAGTGCCCAAAAGCGGTGACGAAACAATGTATCGATCGTGGATTCGCGTCTTACCATCTTCGTCAACGGTAACTTGCATTGGACCTTGGGAAACTAGACCCGATTCGACTTCCACTTTGCGGGCATACAGCGACCACAAGTAGAACGTGATTGCTGAAATTCCAGCAATCGCTAGAACCAATTTTCCAAGTTGCCCTTTCACGCTGGTCCTTTCACAATGTCTTTACTCTGGAGATTTGAGAACTTCGACTAGGGACAACTGATCCATTTGCCTTCGGATAAGGACGAACGCCAAAATGGTAGCGATGATTACTACGCCAGCAGCAAACGCATAGGTATGAACATAAATGGTCATAGGCATCCGAAATAACTCTCGGTCAAATGCGTTTACCGTAGAGTAAGCCAAAGCGTAGCCAAGCATCCAGCCAAATGGAATGGCCATCAACGTAAGGAAAGCGACTTCGCCGAACAAGATGCCACTGATTTCATCTTTGGTAAAGCCTAACACTCTTAACGTCGCCAAATCGCGACTTCGCTCAGCCAATGAAATGCGAGCCGTACTATAAACGACGCCTATCGCGATGATGCAGGAGAAGGTCAAGTTCACGACGCGCATTGTGCGAATATTCTCCGCCACAGTTTTCGTAAAACTTTGCTGCATCAGCTTGGTTACCGTGACATTCGCGACCTTTGGCATCTCCCTAAGCTTGCCATAAATCTCGTCCGTTCGTCCTCCGTCGACGCGCAGGTAAGCTCCTGAGACCAAACTCGATTCCTGCAGAATTCGAGCCAGTTGACCTCGCTCCACGTAAATTGAGGTACCCGCAGGATCATCCACGGTAGCAGTCACCAGCAATCGACGAAAAGGTCGTTTCCCTTCCAGCACTTGGACATCTACCATATCGCCAAGATGAACTTTTAAAACGCTCGCTAGTTTTCGGGAAAGCATAACGCCTTCATGTGGCATGTGGATTACATTTCTGTCTCGATCCACTAATCGCGATAGCTTGGGTGCAGTGTCCGAACCCTGGATCGCGACCAAGCGTCGCATATTCTGATTGCTGACTTGAACCGCAACTGTTCGAAAAGCTTCGCAATCTAACACGCCGTCGATCGCTTTTAAAGAATGCAAAGTTTCCTCGGCGAGTGGTTCGACAAAGACAACTTGCAGATCATGTCGCTGTGCAATTCGAAACATCGAGTCAAACAAGGCCGTAACTGCATCTTGCATGAACGCGCCCAAGATGAGCACTGCGATGGATAACGAGATTCCTAATGATGACAAAATCGCGCGGCGAGGCTTTCGCAGGAGATGACGGAGGATCATTCGAAATGCCGGACCACGCGCGAACCAGCCAAGTCTCTTTTCAAGCCAGCTTTTTCCATAACGTGCAGGAGGTTCCGGTCTCATTGCTTCGGCGGGCGGCAGGTTCATCGCTGCCGACACGCTACTCCAAACTCCAATAATTGCTGCGGCGCTCGCAATCCCCCACGCCGCAAAAACGGCATACAGCGGTACTTCGTATTCAAAGGTCGGGAAGTGAAAGAATTTGGAATACAATCGAGTAACCACCCGACCCATGAGAATTCCAATGATGACTCCGGCAATCGTTCCGATGAAAGCAATCAACATCGACATGCTCAGGTAGTGAAATGCGATCTCCCGACGAGAATAACCGAATGCTTTTAACGCCGCGATCTGCTCGCGTTGCGTCGCAATCATGCGAGCCAATACAATATTGAGCAGAAACGCCGAAGCGCTCAAGAAAATGCTGGGTGCCAATACTCCCATGCGTTGGAGTTCTTCTAGTTCGCTTGAGACAAATCGATGCGATCTTTGATCCGATCGCCCAATCGCACCGACTCCGCCATAGGTACTTGTCAAATCATCTAACGCTTTGATGACATCGGCGCGATCGCGAGGTTGGTTAAGCTGCACTACGAGATCATTGAAGGCTCCCGTCATATCAACGGCTGCCGCGAGCGCCTTGCGTTTCATCCAAAGTACGCCAAACGAACGGTTGTCGGGCAATAACCCACCGATCGGAATCTCGTAGATAAACTCGGGACTCAATCCAAAGCCAACGACGGTGAGGATCTTGCGACGTCCGTGGATGATCGCATCCAGCGTATCGCCAATTTCCATGCGATGGGCATTGGCAAAGGTCTCGCTAACGACTACCTCGTCGTCAGTTTCCGACTCGGGCATACGACCGCGACGCAAACAGATCTGATTGAGCGTTGGTGGACCATCGTCTGGCAGCGACAGCATTTGACCTTGGGCTGGCTCTACCATATCGGCCACCGTAAAGCGGATCGGAGCGTTAATTCGTGTTTCCCACCGAAGCACGCCGGGAATGTCGAGCAGTCGTTCCGCTAACGACTCGGGCGCTCGTTTCAAATTAACGAAAACGTCCCCAAAGGCGTAGTTCCGATAATAGTTCGAACGCGTCGATTCCAGTGAATGGATCGTGCTAATGGAGAGACTAAACGTGGCAATGCCACACGCCATGACCGCAACCACAGACAGCACTTGGGCTTTCATCCCAAGTAAGTCGCGAACCATTTTGCGTTGCAATGCACTCATGCCTATTTCACCAACGGAGCTCCTTGGGATTGACTTTACTTTCGTTCTTGCGAATGTCGACCACGGAACCGTCTCGCAAAGTAATGACTCGATCCGCCATACCCGCGATCGTAGCGTTGTGTGTAATCACGACAGTCAACGTTCCCAGTTCTCGGTTAACGCGTTCGATGGTCTCCAAGACCGTAATCCCGGTTTGAACGTCGAGCGCACCGGTCGGCTCATCGCACAACAAAACATCCGGTTGCTTGGCCACAGCTCGTGCGATAGCGACCCGCTGTTGCTCGCCGCCGGATAGTTGAGCAGGGAAATGATCTAAACGTTCTCCCAAGCCTACGAGCCGCAACGCTTTTTCCGGCGGCATGGGATTTCGAGCAATCTCGGTAACGAGGGCGACATTTTCAAGCGCCGTCAAACTTGGGATGAGATTGTAAAACTGAAAAACAAACCCCACGTGATCGCGGCGGAACAGTGTGAGGGCGGCCTCGTCTGCGGCGGTCAAATCGTGGTCGAGATAGTGGACCACGCCCGCCGACGGGACATCGAGTCCACCAAGAATATTCAGCAAGGTCGACTTGCCACTGCCAGAAGGTCCCAGCAACACAACGAATTCGCCGGAGTACAACTCCAGGTCGATGCCTCGCAGTGCACGAACTTCCACTTCGCCAATTTTATAGACTTTGGTAACACCTTTTGCAGTAAAGACAGACGTTACCATTTTGTCTTTGTTTTTAAAGTGCCAGCAACAATCGGCTTGGGGCTTCGAGATATGCGATCACATCATTCAAGAACCTCGCCGCAGTCGCTCCGTCTACCAAACGATGATCGTAAGCAAGGCTTAGCGGCATCATCAATCGTGGCTTTATCGAATCGTCATCCATTACGACGGGAAGCTTGCGTGTTTTTCCAACGAGCAAGATCGCCACTTCAGGAACGTTGATGATGGGAGTGCTGTACGTACCACCGATAGCACCTAAATTGCTAATCGTAAACGTGCCGCCTCGCAGGTCCGAAATTGCAAAGTCGTTATTGCGTACGCGTGCCGACAGATTCCCCAAGCTTTGTGCAATGTCAGGAATCGACATTTTGTCCGTGCCGCGAATGGTGGGAACGACCAAACCGCGATCCGTATCTACGGCGATGCCAATATTGATGTAGTCTTTGTAGACGATCTGCTCGTTTTCTAGGTCGATCATAGCGTTAAGGGCCGGATGATGGCGAAGAGCCGTAGCGATCGCTTTGATTAAAAACGGCATCGTTGTCAGTTTGACTCCGCGTGCTGCATAATCATCTTTGCTCGACTGGCGGAAAGCTTCGAGTTCGGTCACGTCGGCGTCATCAAAGTTGACGACGCGCGGCGCTGTCGACCAAGACTTGTGCATTTGGGCGGCAATGGTCTTGCGAATTTTCGTCATCTTCTCAAAGCGAACTGGACCAAAGTCGTCTTGGCCAGGAGTACCATTGCGATTTTCTGAAGACTTGGATGGCGAGGGCCGTGCTTCGCTGGTGCTGACCACAGGGGTTTGTATCGCGGCGGATGCAGCCGATGGC
>JANMNK010000091.1:0-5032 GCA_031373875.1 Pirellulaceae bacterium
CGGCGATGATCGAACAAGGTCCCGGGCTACTAATCAATTCGGACATCAAAATTGATACCAATCAAAAGCAATTCGATTCCGATTGGGAGCCGAAGCAGAAACAATTCAATGTGGGCGTGCGATTTGACTTTGACGGACCAGGGAAGCCGAAGTTCCTAAACAAGCACGGTATTGACGCCTTCTTGATTACTGAAGAGGTAATGGCGGTCACGGAAGACCATGGCTTCGTGATTGGCGTTCCAGTTTGGGACTGCTGGATTGTCTGGCACATGCTGATTCATCGATTCAAAATAAAAGCCAAACTTACTCCGGGGTTGTTGCATTTGAATCATCCGATGGGGTGGTCGGATTCCGACTTGGCAAAAGGAATCGCAATCATGCAGCGGGAGTACGGTATTGGTCATAAGGGACTGTCGGAGGCAATCTGCGACGTGACTGGAAGATTGCACATTAAACCAGGCAGACATAATACGCCGATGGAGATGGTTGCGTGAGTGGTGCGTCGAATTCTGACTAATCGTCAAATAATTTTGAATTCAATCTTGGATTGACGTAAGGTGGCACGTGCTCAGTTTATAATGAATGTGTTGAAACGCGGCAGACCAACGACGTCGAGACCGCTGCAGCAGTCGAACTCAAGGAAGAATCAAAATGCTAGTTCTGAGTCGCAAAGTTGGCGAAAAGCTGGTCATTGATGGTAACATCACTGTGGTAGTTTTGAAGATCCAAGGGAACCGAATTTCGCTCGGCATCGTTGCCCCATCGGATGTCAAAATTCTTCGTGGTGAGTTGAATCGACCGAAGGATAATACACAAACTGTTGAGCTTTTCGTTGAAGATCTTTGATATTGAGTATGACTTACTGCTTTACGACGTAACAAGCACCTTCTCCGAGGGACAGTGTTTGGCGAATCCGTTGGCCAAGCGAGGATACTCCGTGACCAACGTGGCGACTGCAAGCAAATCTGCATTGCATTGGTTATTACGCGATGTGGAATGCCTTTGGGTTACGAGGTTTTTGCAGGCAATACCGCCGACGTGACAACTGGTAAGGGCATTGTCGAGATGATGGAGAGGCGACACGGGAAATCGGATCACACTCGCAGCGGAATACTTGTCCAAATCGGGAAACGATGCGATTCTCTTGGCAGCCCGACGATTTATTACGCATCGAACTTGTCGACGTAACTTGGCTTCGTCGATTTCACTTCGTTGTGATCAAATTGATTTTTCTTGAACCAGACTTCATTTCCATCTAGCAGCGATTTCCTCACATCATGTTGGGGCAATCAATTCAATTCCATGGTCGACCTTAATCCGTCCTGCAACGGTTGCCAATATTTGTGTTACATCCTCAAAACGGGCTGGCTTGACAAGGTGATGATTGAATCCTGCGTCAAACGAAGTTTGTCGGTCCGAATCTTGACCATAACCGGTCATTGCTACGAGTACGACGTTCTTGAGTGTCGGTTCCATCCGGATTCGTTTTGCGACCTCATGACCGTTTAAGCCGGGCAATCCGATGTCCAACAGAGCGATGTCCGGTTTGTAATCCAAAGCCACCTGAATTCCCGTCGGCCCATCGTTTGCAGTCCGAACATCATGTCCGAACGCAACCAACAGCATCGAGAAGCTTAAAATCGTATCTGAGTTGTCATCAACCAGAAGCACTCGCAATGGTCGAATGACGTGTGAAGATGGAATACTTGGCTTATCAATGGCCATCGGCAAAGATCCACTGAATACAGGTAGACGCAAGACGAATTCGCTCCCTTGACCCAATACACTCGACGCTTCGACGGTTCCTCCGTGTAGTACCGTGAGTCGTTGCACTAAAGCCAATCCGATGCCCAAACCGCCTTGTGAGCGGTCCAACGATCGTTCCGCCTGCGTGAACAGGTCGAAAATAAATGGAAGCAATGCCGGGGTGATTCCTACGCCTGTATCCCGAATGCGAATGACGCACTCACCGGAAGGTTCTTTCCCAATGCGAGTTACTGATAGGGGAACCTCATCGTCCAGAGATTCTTTGAGCGGAATATCGCGAACTACTGTTGTCTTAGACTGACCTGCCATTGATTTCCCAGCCAACAATCCGGTGTCTAACGCGTTTCCGCCATCTCTACCGGTGAAGTAGTTCGCCGGTTCGACTGTAAGCCAGACATGGCCGCCTTCTTCGGTGTACTTGGCGGCATTAGTTAGTAGATTGATAAGAACTTGTTCAAGCCGCGCAGCGTCGGCGTGAAGCCAGATCGGTTCTAAAGGCAGCGACACCGCAAGTTCATGCTGTTGTTGTTTGATCAGTGGTTGAACGGACTCAACTGCACCGTCAACGATGTCACTCAAAGCGACAGGTTCTCGACGAAGCTGAACCTTACCGGTGGCGATACGAGACATTTCGAGCAAGTCATCCACGAGATGTTGAAGTTGTCCTAGTTGACGTTCAATGATGCAGCGTGCTCGGCGGTGCGATGAACATTCGTTTTCCTGCTGCAGACCTAGCAATTCTACAGCGTTGCCGATGGGAGCGAGTGGGCCGCGAAGCTCATGGGCTAGCATTGCTAAAAACTCATTCTTGCGATGATCGGCTTCCTTAAGTGCCTCCAAAAGGACCTTCAATTTTTCATGATGCCGTTGCGAGGTAAGATCGGTGACGATTAGTCCAACCGCAGCTCCGCAATCCGGCGGAAGGGCGTTAAAGTTGAGAAACACAGGAATGAGCCCGCCGCTGGCATTCTTCACATGACTCTCACCTTGGCTGAAACCTACTAGGCTCTGTTGAAGCAGACTTTCAAAATCAGTTTGATCGTCAATTGGGATAAAGTCGCGGAATGCAAGGCCGATAAGTCGCTCAAGCGGTCTATCGACAAAATCTGCGAAATGCCGGTTACAGTACACGATCGAGCCTTCGCTGCTAAGCGTGATCGCGCCCTGCTGCATTTTCTCGACCAGCAGTCGGTAAGGACGATCAGCCGTTTCGAGTGTATAAACCTTTGCTCCGTTCGACACCTCTACCACAAACGCATCCACCGTTCCACTGCGAATGGCCCGGATTGTCTCTTCCGCTTCTTCCAGCCTTAACCGCAAGGCGGCGATCTCGGCGTGGTCGTTCGTGTTTGTCATAGTTGGCTTCTAGTCATTATTTGCGTCGCAGATCTAGCCCCAACAACACTCGATCCACGTTGGAGAGGTCGCCGATCATCCTCCGCAGAGGCGCGGGCAACTTCTTTACCAGCGTTGGCACAGCGATGATCTGCTCATCAATCGCTAATTGCGGATGTTGGTAAATGTCGATGACTTCCAATTCGTAGCGTCCGTGCAGGCGCTCGTCGCAGAGGGCCTTTATGCATGCAAATGCTTCGGTGCTGCGCTGTGTCATCCCTGTGACGTAGAGTCGTAAGACGTAATGTTCATCGGACCGAGCACCGGATACCAGTTTCTCGAATGCTTCGGTTGTTTTGGACTCTTTTTCCTGCATCTTTTCTCTCATTTGCATCGTCCTCAAGTCACTTTTTCGGCGTCGCGAGACGTAGTTGCAATCCCACTAAGGTCCGCTCGGTATTTGAAAGATCACCCACTATCCTGCGCAACGGCTCCGGCAATCTTCGCACGAGAGTAGGGATTGCGACGATTTGATCTCCAGCGGCAAGTTGCGGGTTCTGAATAAGATCGATCAATTCAATCTGATATCGGCCCGCTAGGTATTCCTCGCACAGTTGTTTGAGATTGGCAATGGCGGCTAAGGACTTTGGAGTCTGACCTGCGATGTACAAACGCAGTTCCCACCGCTCCTTCTCAACGTTTGCGGTGGAAGACACAATACACTCGTCGGTATTTGCAAAATTGCTCATGTGCGAACCCGTGGTGCTTGGTGGGATCGAGCAGAAGGTTCCGCATCCTTTAAGATTTTGTCGCCTTGGCGACTGATTCCCATACGATCTCTATCCTGTCGGTTTGTTTCCTCGCGGGATCGTTCCTGGTCGCTGTCTCGCTTCGCAACTTCCTCTTCCGCCTCAAATTCCTTTTGCAAAGCGATGATACGAGCTTCCTGAGCCTCGCGCTTTAAAACTCGCTCCCGCTGCTTGGCTTCAACCTCTTGGTGTCGGAGCAAACGGGCGGCCTTTTCCATTGCTTCACGTGTCTGCCGTGCTGAGCCGGTAAGGACACCCTCGGCGCCCAGATACACATTTTGCAATTCCACTCCTTGATCGGTAAGAAGGAACTCGCGAAGTTGATTTGAATGAGCCATGCCACGCGACTTGAGCACGTACATCACCCTATTTCGCTCGCCGTCCAGTTCCAAATCGCGCAGCAATAGCCATGTATCAACGAGCGTAGAAACATTCACAACGGTCTGTTCCATTGCCTCATCCCCACTTGTCAGACTGGTTAGCAGCGCCGTAATCCCTTGCATCTTGAGGAAGTCGATCAGACGAGTCAACATCACGTTGGCATCCTGGCGAGTTCCCACCGATGTCAGGCTGCCGACGGGGTCCATAATCACCACGCGTGGCCGAAACTCGCGCACAAGCTTGTGAATTGTCGCTAGGTGCATTTCCAAGCCATGAATTGCCGCACGACTGGCATGGAAGTGCAGCAATTCTCTATCAACCCACTGTTCCAGGTCGATACCAATGGATTGCATATTGCGCAAAATTTGCCCCGGGGATTCCTCGAATGCAAAGTATAAGCATCGCTCCCCACGCTGGCAGGCGGCCGCGGCAAAGTGGGCCGCAATGCTGGTCTTGCCGCTGCCCGCAGTTCCAGACATCAGGACCGTGCTGCTTCGGAAATAACCCTCGCCGCCCAGCATGGCGTCCAGGCGGGGAATGCCACTTGAAATTCGTTCAGCGCTTGCCGTATGCTGCAATCCCAGTGACGTGACTGGTAGAACGCTGATTCCATCTGCGTCAATCAAAAAAGGGTACTCATTCGTCTCATGGCTGGTACCGCGGTACTTGACGATCCGAAGTCGCCGCGTTGACATTTGATCGGTCACCCGATGGTCGAGCACAATGACGCAGTCCGACAC
>JANMNK010000296.1:0-7609 GCA_031373875.1 Pirellulaceae bacterium
TGTTGGTAAACCGACGAGAAACAAGTTTCGCGATTGCTAGCGAAATAATTGTTACGGTTTGTAAAGCGAACGAAGGCATTCTCGTATTCAATCCGCACTAGCGAATTGCTATGGTTCCCCCCGACGGAACAAAAATTTTCGATTCGGCGCTCAAAGCATTTTCGCATTTGAGTGGAACCTGTCATGTGCTTGGAATGAACACTATGTCCAACGGGCGTTTATCAACCAACCTTACGTTTGATTCACAGGGCATCAAAACCAAGCAACTTCGCAGTTTATGTGTTGGTGCGAAATTGATGGTTATGCTCATGCTCGGCGTTACTCTTTTGCCCAACAATCAAGTATTAGCCCAAAGTGAAACAAGTGTTTCTAAGGACTTGGTGGATTACTACCAAACAACAACTAGTGCCACGACAACAGATGATTTTTCTAAGATCATTGACCACTGTTTGGACGTATTGAATGACAATGGGCGGAGTTCTTTTGACAAGACTTACGCATCCCAGTTAATCTCTTGGGCAGCGAATAAACGGGGCGAATTGTATAGCGATGAAGCATCGATTGCCGTGACCAATAATCAGACACGCGTTGCCATCGAACTCGATAAAAAAGCTGGCCAAGACTTCCGGCTGGCATTGTCTTACGATTCAACCCGATTGCGAGCCCGGCATAACTTGGCGGTCACGTTGGCGATGGAGCAGAAATTCGAAGAAGCTATTCGCGAATTGGATATCGTCATTCGCCAAAAGCCAGATTATGCAAACGCACTTTACAATCGAGCCGAACTCTTTTTCCATTTGGAACGCTATGACGTCTCCTTTGAAGACTACACGAAAGCGCTAGAACTAAATCCAGGTGATGCTCAGATCCTCAGCGGACGCGCTCATGCCGCTTTCATGAAACAGGATTACGAAGCGGCGTTGGCAGACTATTCTGAGGCCGCTCGCATGCTGCCAAGCGATGTCGAAGTCATTACCGATTATGCTGACGCACTCCAGTACGTACAGAATTGGAAAGATGCTGCGAACACGTATCGCCGAGCACTTGAGATCAACCCCAATCATACGCGGGCGTTGGAAAACGTGGCTTGGATGATGGCAACTTGCCCCGAAGCCAAATTTCGTAATGCTGCTTCTGCTATCAAGGCCATTCGACGGGCCATGGAAAGATCGGGGCAGGAAAGCACAAAAGCTTGGGACACCTTGGCGGCAGCACATGCGGCTTACGAGAATTGGCCCACGGCTCAAAGTGCAATCGACAAAGCTATTGCTATGGCATCAGAAGAAGATCGCCCCGACCTGTTCAAACGCCGCGCTATGTATGCGAAAAAAGAAATGTACGTTCAGCCTATAACGACCGCCTCGCAGGTTCCAGAACTTGCTCGGACTCCAATCGGTACAGGCGGGGCATCGCGTTAAGTCGCAAAATAGCAACGAAAGAAATGGAACAGTCCATTCAGGAAACGCTTTTATGAATTTGCTCGTCAAATGCGCATTGTTCGTGTGCTTGACGACAAGATGCACCTTCTCGCAGACTGCCGACGAACTCGAACTTGCAGTTAAAGCTTTTCAAGCCGGAAACTTGCTCGAAGCAACGAAACAGTTTGAAACACTCTACGTCGATCTTCAAGAAGACAAGCTTCGTCATGTCGCCGGTTTTTATCTGGCTGAAATAAAATGGCGATCTGGAGAATTTGACGAAGCAATCCGTCTGTTTGATCAGGCAAACGATTGGGCTAGTCAAACGACCGAGCAGGATCCACAGCTCGATTCCCTACGCGTTGCCCTTGACCAAGCACAGCTTCGAATCGCGCGACACGACCTCAGTGCCGGTAGAATTGTCCAATCGCAAGCCCGTGCCGAAAGTATCGCGAGTCAAAGCCAATCACCCCAGACACGCTGCCTTGCAAAGCTCTTATTGGGAGCGATCTATACCGATCACAAACATGACCCCGCAGCGGCTCTTCCATACTTTGACGAAGTTGCAAATTCGTCCGATGCAGCCGCAGCGGAAAAAACGATCGCAGTTTACGGTCGCGCGACCGCCCTAGTCGCTCTCAAGAAGATCGATGAAGCAATTGCCTTTATCGAGGCTGCGCTATCAGATCCAAATAATTCGACCATGGAGTCCAATCTGCTGCTTCTATACGGATCTGTCTGTCTAGAATCTAATCGAATTGGAGAATGTGACAGCATCCTTCAAAGATTATCGAAAGCAACCCAATCGAAGGAGTTAGCCGACCAAATCTTGCTACTGCATGCCAAGTACGCTGTGGCGACGGGAAATCGAGAACAAGCCATTGTTGATTGGAACGAAATCGTCAAGAATCACTCGGATCAACCATCTGCCACGACTGCTCGTATCGAGCTTGCCAAAAGCCAAATTGCGCAAAGTGATGACGCGAGTGCGATGATACTATTGGATGCGGTATTAGGACGAACTTTGTCGAATGAACAACGTGCAACAGCGCTGTGCGAACGCGGCTCGATCTGGCTTAGGCGATTAAAGCTGGCTGATGCAAAGGAAGATCTTGAGTCCGCACTGAATCACGTTTCCGATGAGCAACTGGAACGTCGCATACGATTTCAACTGTCCGAAACGCTGTACCGCATGGAAGCTTGGCAAGAAGCGAACCAGCACTGGGAATGGCTGACGTCACACCCAGAATCCGGCGACACTAAAAATAATTGGTTGATGGTAGTACAGATTCACCAAGCGGAATTATTGGCGCATCAGTATCGGTGGGACGAAGCCGCCGACTTGGCTAGCAAAATTCAGGGAGAGAATCCTGGCAGTCGTTATCAGAGCGAAATCGACTACTTGCTGGGGCGTTGTGCGATGTCGAAGGCCGACTTGGAACAATCTCGCCAATATTTTTACAAAGTCATCGAATCCCAGAATAGCAAACTGACTGAACTGGCCGCGCGGGCTCAGTGGATGATTGGCGAATCGTATTTGTTGCAGAAGAATATCGATTCTGCTTTGCAAGCGTATACGGCCGTGTTAAGCCAATACGATTTTGCCGAATGGAAGGCCGCCGCAATCACTCAATCCGGCAAGTGCTACGAGCTGCGTGGACAATTGACTGAAGCTGCCAACTTGTATGGTCAGGTTGCGACTCAATTTGCCGATACTAGTTACGCTGGAATCGCCAGGAGCAGGATGTCCGAACTAAAGCTTGCAAAACGAAGCGAGCGAAAAACGCAAAAATAGGTGGGTTCACTTCCCAACCATATTTTGCTATTAGTTTTCATCCAGTCAAAGGCGAGAGCAGGATGCGTCAGCAGATGGTTGGAATTTCGACGGAATCGACTTGGTTTACCAATGTCAATTTCGTCCTAATTGAAAACGAAAAATTTCGCTCAGGGACGAGCTCGATATGAATTTTTGGCCATTCGTTACTTTCTATTTGGCATTTCTGCTGTCGTTGCTTCTATCGAGCACCAACGGACTCTTCGCCCAAAATCAACCACCGCAGTTTTCCCAACCCGGATTTTCACAACCGGGATTCGGATCGTCCAATTTTGGTCAGCCGAATGTAGGCCAGTCCAATTTAGGTCAGGCAAACAACCCATTCTCGAATCAGCCTTTATCCGCTAATCCACCGATGGTGCGGACCGCGCAACTGCCGCAATCCGCCACCAATGTTCAATCGAATAAACCAGCCGATACCCTGGTCGACGCGGCAACAACAGAAAGCCTCAAAGCCAGTCGGATTTCGGTTCGCAATTTGTTGCAAGTTTTCCATGATGGCGGATTGATGATGTACCCGATAGCGCTGTGCTCGATGGTATGTTTAGTTTTTGTCTTTGAGCGATTGATATTCCTGCGTCGTGGTCGCGTCATTCCCAAACCCTTTGTAAAACGACTGATCGAGCAACTTGAACAACAGCAACTTGATCGCGAAGAAGCTCTTGCGCTTTGCGAAAAAAATCCAAGCCCAATTGCTTCCATCATTGCAGCCGCACTTAAAAAATATGGTCGACCGGCCGTCGAAGTTGAGCAAGCTGTCATCGATACCGGCGAGCGAGTAACGAATCAACTGCGCCGCCATCTACGCTTGCTGAGCGCCATTAGTAATCTCAGCCCCTTGTTAGGTCTGTTGGGAACCGTGCTCGGAATGATCGAGGCGTTTAACGTGATCGCTTCGACGGACGCGATGGGACGACCTGAATTGCTGGCAGGAGGGATCGGACAAGCCATGTTGACGACCGCTGCAGGATTGTTTGTCGCCATTCCAGCTTACATTGCCTACATGTACTTTCTCGGTCATACGGACCGCCTCGTGATGGACATGGACGCCTACGCACAGCAAGTGATCGAAGCAGTCAGCGCCGAAGGATTGCAAGAGAATGACACAAGCCGTACTCGCAGTCGTTCACGAAAAGCTGCCTAGAGACGCTGCCGAAAAAGAGAGAAACCGTCATGCCACTCAAGCTGAATCCCGAAGAATCGGCAACGATCAATTTGACTTCGCTGATCGACATCCTGTTCTTGCTTATTATGTTCTTCATGGTAAGCACAAAATTTAGCGAACGGGAACACCACATCGCTTTGCAAATACCCAAGATTTCGCAAAACGCGGCTCTGGTTCCCGTACCCGGCAAACGCGTTATCAAGTTGTATCGCAACGGTGTAATCGAGATGGATGGTCAGTCGGTATCGCTCAGCCAGCTTGCGGGAGCACTGCAATCTGCTCGGCGACAATATCCCGATCTTAAGGTCGTGGTTCGCGGTGATGGCCAAATCACATTGGATCGAGTCGCTGAAGTTGTAGGCGCGGTGAAACAAGCCGGTGTGACGGGCCTTGATTTAGCTTTTCTTGGCGGCGGCACGGTGACAAGATAGGCGATGTATCATGGTCCTGGATGTCCTGATATTCGCGTTCGCTGGCAAGTCATCATTTGCTTGGACAAGTGATCGCATACTCGCTATCGTCATGGGCATCTTCTTGGCAATCCTGTCCATTGCACTGATTTTGGCTTCGTGGACGAGATGGGGCCAAACGAAAGCATTGACCAAATGCATCATTCTGTCCGTTTTGGCCCATGTGTGGTTGCTCATGTACGCTTACGGTACACGAGTCGTTCGGCCAGGCTTTGGTCCAGGAACAACGCCTTCGCAAACGATCGCAGCCGAGTGGATTGACGAAACAGCCGAAGAGGAGCCACCCACCGACCCACCGCAAGAGGTTGACAAAGTGCAACCTTGGGAAAAACCGATAAGTGACGTACCACCTGAAGCACCAGCCCAACCTCTAAACAGTGCCGATCTTTTAGCACCCGCTTCGGTAGCAAAGCTTCTTGATCGCTTGAACACCGTCGAGCCGCCCTCGCTACTGCCGTCGACCATGCCTGAGCCGACGCCCGTTGCTGAGCCAGCGGTTGTTACCAATGAGCCCGCACCCATCGTCTCTCCCGAGCCACCAGTGCTTCCACCCAATGATCCGCCCGCTGCGTCCACTCTCGCCCAATCTTCGACACTGCCTTCAGCAACCCCTGTTGAAATGGTTGCGCAGTCGCGAGTGCCTACTACGCCAGCGAAAAGACAATTCGATCAGCAAAAAATCGCCGATATTTATCGATTGAGAGCCCCCGACGCACGCCGTCAAGCTGCCCAACAGTATGGTGGCGATTCCGATACCGAAGCTGCTGTCGACGCAGCGCTGCTGTGGTTGAAAGCGGCACAAGACCCGCAAGGATTCTGGGATGCTGACCGTTTCGGAGCGGGTCGTGAAACAAAAACACTAGGCGAAGATCGCAACGGTAGCGGCCGAGAATCAGATACCGGTATGACTGGCTTGGCGATGTTAGCTTTTCTCGGTGCGGGCAACACGCACGTCGAAGGTGACTTTCAAGACACCATGCGCGGCGCCGCTGCCTATTTGCTTCGTACACAAATGCCCTCTGGCGACTTGTCCGGGCCTCGTCAGGTCGGCAGCGATCGAAGCGTGTACTTTGCCAGAATGTACTGCCATGGAATGGCGACGCTCGCTCTAGCCGAGCTTTACGCCATGACCGGCGATCCGCAGTTGTTGCCAGGATTGACCAAGGCAGCCGAATACACCCTTCGAGCTCAAAACACACGAACCGGAGGTTGGCGTTACCAAGCGCGCGAGACAAACGATCCCGGCGATCTTAGTCAATTTGGTTGGCACGCAATGTCTCTCAATAGCTGCGAAAACGGTGGCTTGCGTTTGCCCGACGATACACGAACGCGTTTTAGCAAATTTCTTGATTTGGTATCGGCTGGCAAACACGGTGGTTTAGCCGTTTATCGTCCTGTGCCCGGTCAAACGCCGACCGCTGCAATGACGGCCGAAGCGATGGCAAGCCGACTGTTGCTTGGCATGTCGGTTTCCGTCGAAGCAGAGCAAGAAGCGAAATCGATGCTACTTGCAAACCTTCCCGGACAATCCGAAGACAATCTGTACTATTGGTATTATGCGACCATCGCTATGTTTCAATACCAAGATCACGATTGGGAGCGGTGGAACGAAGCTCTAAAACTCCAGCTCTTAAATGCTCAAGTCGCTGCAGGCAGCGAGAACGCAGGTTCATGGAATCCAACTTGTGTGTGGTCAGGTTACGGAGGTCGCGTCTATTCGACAGCGATGTCGTGCATGTGCCTAGAAGTGTATTACAGATTCTTGCCGATGTACCAACGCAGTCAACTTGCCCAAGGCGAGCAATGGCGGCGGTAAACCTGATTCCGTCGTTCCCGGCGAAATAGGTTTAATAGGTTTACTGAGGCAACTTCGCGGCAAGTTCATCGATCGTGCGAATGAATGGCCCTTTGCCATCGATGTACGATTGGCTCGAGTGTGGATACTGGCGCGCAAGGATCAACTTCAGGTTGGAATATTCTGCCGCACATTCCGGATTGGCGCGAAGATAATCGCGAAACGCCAAGTGACGTGTGATTTGATGACTTCCCGTGGCGTAGACATGTAGATGAAAAGTGCGTTCGCCGGAAGCATTGTTTTTTCGAAAGTACCTGCGTTGAGGAATGCCAAACTCCCCCTTGGCTTCGTAACCCAGTTTTTCTAACTCGCCGTTCCGAGGATCCATGTCCTCGATATTCTTCACGACCATCAACATGTCGATAATCGGCTTTGCAACAACGAAAGCAATCGCCGTACTGCCGATGTGATGTACAGCGATAGCGTTATCGCCCACCGCAGCCATAACCATCGCGGACTCGGTCTCGAATATTTCAGCCCACCGAGGATTGTGAGGCATCAAAATAACGTCGTTACTCATCAATTTCCAAGTTGCGATTCATGGTTCTCGGTTCGTTACTTGAATCGTTGCGTTGATTAGCCTCGGTGGTCAACAGCGAGTCTGCATCGTCGCGGCGAATTGGTTCCCTTAGAATCGTCCCCGACGGGACAGGAGGTATTCCGTCAGCGCTTTGTCGTAGGGGACGCTGGTATCGAGGGGGACGTAATCGATGCGGCTTTCTGTACAGCCTTTTTTAAGCTGTTCGCGGAACGCTTGAATGTTCTCGCGATATTCTTGGCCAATTTCATCGGCGTTCACTGGCATGCCACGGCCCGTCTCGGGGTCTTGAAGTTGGACGACTCCATGAAAAGGAAATGTCACTTCCG
>JANMNK010000198.1:0-4932 GCA_031373875.1 Pirellulaceae bacterium
CGGTGAATCGAACAACTCACAGTATTTGATTACACGGCACGGAATGCCGGCATGAACATCCTCTTTTTTACGCATTATTTCCCACCCGAAGGCAACGCGCCAGCAACGCGCACCTACGAACACTGTGTTCGATGGGTGCAAGCGGGGAACTCGGTGACCGTGATCACCTGTGCACCGAATGTTCCCAATGGAGTCGTTTACACCGGATACAAGAATCGGCTTTGGCCGCAACGCGAAACGATCGATGGGATCAAAGTAATTCGCGTTTGGACGTATGCTGCGCCGAACGCTGGTAGCGCCAAGCGGATCGCGAATTACGTTTCTTATCTGATATCGGCAGTCATTGCGTCGGTTTTCTTCTGCCGACGACCCGATGTCATTATCTCGACTAGCCCCCAGTTCTTTTGTGGGCTTGCGGGTGTCTTTTGCAAGTTATTGCGATGGCGACCGCTTATTCTCGAAATTCGAGATATCTGGCCGGAGTCCATCGTCACCGTGGGAGCCATGAAAAAAGGCTTTTTGACTCGCGCACTCGAGCGGCTTGAACGATGGATGTACCGCAGCGCAGATCACATCGTCGCCGTAGGTAACGGTTACAAAGACAATATCCTGCGCAAAGTGTCCGTGGCTAACAAAATCTCGGTGATTACCAACGGCGTCGACTCGGACGTCTTCAAACCAATTCCGAAGTCGCAGGAATTTCTTGAGCGATGGGGGCTTCAAGGAAAATTTGTTTGCGCCTACGTCGGTACGATCGGTATGGCACATGGTTTGGAAACCGTTATTGAGGCGGCAGGGCAGCTCAAGGCCAATGGACGTCAAGATATTGTGTTCTTGCTAGTTGGCGATGGAGCCCGAAAATCGGAACTGGAGAAACTTGCTGGGGAGAAAGGCGTCTCCGAACTCGTTCGATTTACAGGATTGTTGCCAAAATCTTCCATGCCAGAAGTTCTCGCATCAAGTGATTGCTTGCTGGTGCATCTCAAAAAATCGGATCTTTTTGAGACCGTGATACCGTCCAAGATTTTTGAAGCCATGGCTATGGAACGTCCCTTGATCATGGGCGTTCGCGGCGAATCCGCCGAGATTGTTCGTAAGAGCCAAAGCGGTATCGAAATGGAACCTGGTAACGCTCGCGATCTAATGAATGCTACGGTCAAACTATGTGATGACCGGGCGTTTTATGCGTCCTTGTGCGCCAACGGCCGAGCGTTTGTTGTAAATGAGTATTCACGAGATCGATTTGCGAACGATTTTTTAAAGTTGATTAATCGAGTGACCAGCGGTTCGGCCGTAAACTCCAAATTGCCTGGCACCACTCGTACGTAATGATGTGCAAGTCCACCGGAGGGGGGCGTTCAAGTGAAAGCAACTTCGAATGCGATTCAGCACCAGGGGGTGTGGTCGGCCATGAGTTGATGGACCTGGAGAAGATCGCTTGGAGTAGGCAAAAGGCTGCCACAGGACGAGGGCAAAAGCTCAATCGAATTCTATCTATCGCTAAGTATTACCGATGGAGCCAAATGGCGCAGCGCGGTTTCAAATTGATTTCTCAAAAAGCACGACTGAGAAAGACCATTGGACCAATTTGTGTTCGGTCGATTCGAAACGTTTCACGAAACTGGGGGCGATGTACCGAAATCGCAAGAGCGGTTTTATTATCCCACCGCAATCATATCAGTCATTCTCAGTCAGATTATTCGCAGGGCCGATTTGTCCTGTTGTGCGATGAGCAAAGACTTGGAAATCCGATATGCTGGGATCTTTCCCGACTAGAAAAACCGCCATCGCATTTGTGGCGATTTCAACTTCACTATCACGAATTCTTGCTTTCCTACATTGCCGACAATATCCAGCACAGCGATACAAGTGGCATGTGGAATATCGTGTTCGAGATTGTTGGTTCGTGGTTAGATGCGCATTCCCCGGAGTCTACGTCTGTCCATGACGATGCTTGGCATCCTTACTGTATCGCACGCCGGATTCCGGTTTGGATCTGGATTCTTAGTCTATCCAAACCCAGCCCAGTCATTGAGGCCCGAATTCTAGCAAGCTTGTCCCAACAAGCGAACTATTTGGCGTCACATCTTGAAAAGGACATTGGCGGAAATCATCTGCTGGAAAACTTGACAGCATTAGCCCTAATCGATGCGGCGTTTCCGACTGCTGAGTCGAATGGACGGTTACAACTCACATTGCGTTTTCTTGAAGCGGAGCTTGGTCGGCAGTTGTTGCCCCATGGTGAGCATTTTGAGCGAACGCCAGCTTATCATTGCCAAGTGCTTGCGAACGTGCTGAAAATAATTTGCGTTATACAGCCCGTCGAGAATCAGGATCTGAGTCATCTAGAAAGCCACGCAAATGCAATGCTTGATTTCTTAAGCGGGATATTGCATGAAGATAATGAAATTCCGCTTTTCTCAGACAGTGTATTCCACGAATCTGCATCGGTATCGCAAATTCGAGAACTAGTAAAGATTGCTGGACTCAATTGGCCGCAGGCGCAGGGAGCAGAGAGTTCGCAGGTCGGCCCGTATCACGTTTTTCGATCTAAAAAGACAACACAGGTTGGAGTAGCTCATAGCGTGATCTTTGACACGGGGGATGTCGGAGCCCGAGAATTGCCGGCACACGCCCATTGCGATTTGCTTGGCTTCGAGGCATCCATTTGCGGCGAGCGATGGATCGTGGACAGCGGGAATTTTGATTATGAAGCATCCGCCATGCGGGCCTATTGCCGTTCATCGATGGCACACAACGTTGTCACCGTGAACGGCCAAGATCATTGCGATGTTTGGGGTAAATTCCGAATGGGGCGACGAGGGAAAATTATCGAGTCGAGGCATGGCAGGAGTTGGCAGTTTTCTTGGGCCTATGGAAGTCATGATGCATATAGAGATTTGGAACTGGGGCACTTGGCTCGGTTGATCGCCGTCGATGACGATGGGCAAATTTTGGTGGCTGACTGGTTGCGGCATGCAAAACAATCTCACGCGAATTTAACTGGGGCAATTCATCTCGCGCCCGAAATAATCATTACAAAAGATTCGAGTTCTGAGGGACGATTTACATTGACAAAGGGCGATGTTCGACGGACGCTCAGCTTCTTTGGAATTCAAAATGTCTGTGTTGCGAATGGATGGTATTGTCCTGCGTTTGGACAACGGCAAAGGCAATTCGTCTTTGTTTATTCGAAAAATACAGATTGCTCGATACCCTTTGGATGGCAACTCGGTGTGGTCGGTCGGACTGACGTTGTCACTGTCGCTGAAGACTGTATCGTTGTCCTGGATTCTATGAGTTCATCCCCAAAGCTTGAATGGAAATATTGATGCACTTTGCTTGTGTTGTTGGAGCGAGACCGAATTTTATGAAGATGGCGCCGATCTTGCGAGCGCTAGAGTTGTACCCGAATGTTCGTACAACGCTGATTCATACCGGGCAACATTACGATAAAAACCTTTCAGATGTGTTCTTTGAGGAATTGGACATCCGCAAGCCTGACGTCTTTTTGGGGATTGGATCGGGTACGCATGCCCAGCAAACGGCCGACATAATGAAGGCTGTGGAAAAAGTGTTCATCGATGCTCAGAAAACCGAATTTCCGATCGATCGACTGGTGGTCGTCGGGGATGTTAACTCAACGATGGCGGCTACGATTGCGGCTGCTAAATTAAACATCCCTGTCGCTCATGTCGAAGCGGGCCTGCGCAGTTTTGATCGGACGATGCCCGAGGAAATTAATCGGATTCTAACCGATTCGATTTCAGACATGCTGCTCGTTTCAGAACCTGCCGGCGTTGAAAATTTGAAACGCGAAGGCCACGACGCGGTTCACATTCATCTAGTCGGTAATGTAATGATTGATACCCTGATATCTCAAGTGGCGCGAGCCAAAGCCGGCGATACGCTGGCTCGTTTGGGATTAAGGCCAGGGCAATACGGAGTCGTCACGTTGCATCGTCCTGCGAATGTGGATGATCCGGCAGTTTTGAAATCGCTACTAACGGTTTTGACCGCAGTTTCCAAGCGATTGCCACTGATTTTTCCAGTGCATCCACGAACGAGAGCGAGAATGACAGAGTTCGGACTGAACGACCTGCTGGCTAGCTCCAGCCAGCTCCGATTAGTGGATCCGCAGGGGTATCTTGATTTCCTGTGCTTGACGTCTCAGTGCCGAGTAATCGTGACGGATTCAGGTGGGTTGCAAGAGGAGTCAACCGCACTGGGCATTCCGTGCTTGACGATGCGCGACAATACTGAACGCCCAATCACATGCTCCGAAGGGACCAGCACGCTGATTGGCAGCTCGTCCGAACTCTTGTTACAATACCTCAGTCAAGTTCTTGATGGAAATTATAAATCGGGCATTTGCCCAACGCTTTGGGATGGGCATGCGGCCGAGAGAATCGCCAGGTTGTTGGTTAAAGCTTGAATTGCAAGGGTTGAGTGATAAAGCGTAGGGTAGCATTCGCCGACCTGCGTTAGCACGCCGTTGTAAGCGTAGTAAACAGGCACTAATTCGTTTCGGCTGATGTGGCGAAAACCAATTTGGACTTCGCCAAGGCCCTCGTGAAGACGTTTGTACTAGAATTTATTTGGCGGTTTGGAATCCTGCTCGGCAAGCAGGATGTACTTTGGAATTCAGGTTGCTGCTGGGCAAGCAGGATGTACTTGGGGAATAAGGATTCTGCTCCGCGAGCCAGATGTGCTATGGGGGGCTTTGCAAGCGATCAATATGGACAAAGCAATAATTGACCGCGGTGCTGTAATGGCTACCGGCAAGGATACGCCTTCGCAGAAGTCAATTCCCATCGTCCACTTTCTGGCGGTGGCTTTTCAACTTCCGTACGTCGTACTCTACATTCATAATTTGAGGGGATTTGCACATTACGACTTTTTCCCATTAGCAATCGGATGTTTCCTGTTTTT
>JANMNK010000301.1:0-5217 GCA_031373875.1 Pirellulaceae bacterium
GCCACGTGCTTGCACACCGTAGCGTAATCGGGACAACTGCAACTTACTTTCAATTCTTTGGGGCTAGGAAACATGCCGGCCTTCGGATCCGTTAAACGCTTCAGGACGGCCTCGGGCAGCTTGCCACGCATCAAGTCCATCAGCGATTTGACTTGCTGAGCGCAATCCGTGCGAATGGCTTTCCATTTCTTCGGTTCCAGTTTGGTTATCGAGATCTTGATCTTGTAAAGCGACGAACCGCTTACCATGGAGGTAATCGCACCAGATCCAATTTGTAGATCAACAATCGAACCGTTACGCGCGTACGTTCGTCCGCGAGGCATACGATTCGCCCAATCGGCATAGATCTCTAGATTCTCGCACCACGCAATACCCCAAAAACTTTTTGCGATGGCGCGCGAACTGATACGGATCGGTCGCAGCTCCTGACCTTTCTTAGCAAGTTTTTTGACCTCGCGAGCGGCATTGGCTCGACGCGTAGAGACCGGGACGTAAGGTGCCCACCTTCCATAGAAACCCATTTATCGCACTCCTTAAGTTTTTAGATTGAAGTTGCCTTGTTGAGATCGAGAGAAATAAAGCGAAGCAACTGATCGTCCGACATTTCGGTTAGATTGACTTCACCCGAGTCGTCAAAAATCTCGCGGCTAACTTGCTTCTTGGAATGAATTAATTCGTCGATCCGTTCTTCAAGGGTCCCGGTGGTAACAAACTTGTGCACCAGCACATTACGTTTTTGACCTATGCGAAACGCACGATCCGTAGCTTGGTCTTCCACAGCAGGATTCCACCAGCGATCAAAATGGACTACATGGCAGGCTTCTGTCAAGTTCAATCCGGTGCCGCCTGCCTTAACGGAAATCACAAAATAGGGCGGACCGAAGGGTTGCTGAAATTCGTTCACCATTTTATTCCGTGCTTTCGCGGGCGTTTTACCAGTGAGGACCAAGCCGGAACAGCCAAACACGTGGGCCAAGAACTGATTTAGAGGTTCACACATCGATTGAAACTGGCTAAAGATCAACACTTTCTCTTGCTTTTCGCTAATTCCTTCGCACAAACGCTGCAGTTCGCCGAACTTACCTGATTCCTTTGCCACAAACTGAGATCGCTTCAAATACAGCGATGGGTGATTGCAGATCTGTTTCAATTGCATCAATGTAGCCAGCACCAAGCCGCGACGTTGAATCCCTGAGGCAATTTCCAGCGATTTCTCAAGATCCTCAATCACCTGCCGATACAGTGTAGCCTGGGTCGTCGACAGTCCGCAGTCGACGCGCATCTCCGTCTTGGCTGGCAAGTCTGGCACAATGAGCGGATCAGTCTTCATGCGACGCAGAACGTAAGGCTGAATCAATTTGCGTAGTGATGCTAGACGCTGCGCACGCTGGCGGTCATCTTTGCTCGACACAAAGCGTTTGAATTCACTGGCGCTGCCAAGCAAGCCAGGCGAGCTGAAGTCGAACAATGACCACAGATCCCCCAAGTGATTTTCAATCGGCGTACCGGTCATGATGATTCGACATCGCGCCGGAATACTCTTGATAGCTTTGGTTTGCGAAGAAGTCGGATTCTTGATCGCCTGTGCTTCGTCCAGAATCATCAACTGCCATTTCAGCTTGCGGAGCCAATTCGCGTTGCGAATCATTCCATACGTAACGATGATCGCATCAACATCAGCAAGCTGCTTTGCCGAAGCCACTTCGACGGACTTTAGTTCTTCGACGCTGTTCACGGAGCGATGCGCCACAAACAATCGCAATTGAGGAGCAAATTTTGCAAACTCGCGCTGCCAGTTTCCTAATAAGGAAGTTGGTACCACGATCAGACAAGGCGATTCGTCATTGCGTGTGGATGTTCGATTTTGTTTCAATAGTGCGATCAAGGAGATGACTTGCAGCGTTTTTCCCAAGCCCATATCGTCGGCCAAACAGACACCCAATCCAAGCTGCGTCGCGAACCAGAGCCAGCGCACGCCGTCAGTTTGATAATGGCGCAACGTCGCATCGACCACGGATTCTGGATCAACATCCTTGCCGCTGCCCGGTTCTCGCAATGATCTTAGCGTTTGCTGTAGCCAATCGCCGGGTTCGACGCGGGCCCATCGATTCAACTCCTCATCATTTCCAGCGTTACCAATCGATGCACCGGAGAGCAATCGCATCGCTTGGAGAAAATCGACTCCATCAACATGCTGCTTTCGCAAAGTCTGCCAATGCTGCATAGCCGACTTCAACTGCTCTTGATCGACTTGAACCCATTTGCCTCGCAACAGAACCAGCCCTTCGCGAGCGGCCAACAATTGTTTTAGCTCCGCAGCATCGAGTGGATCGCCGTCAACGGTCACACCGACTTGCAGATCCAATCCATCCAATCCAAATCGGCTGGGTTCCTTTGATCCAATGTTCACAGAGACTTGTGGGCGGGGTGGACGTGATGCATTCCACCAATTGGGAACGCGGACAACGATACCGGCTTGCTCCATCACTGGTATCGCGGAGAGGAATTCGTATGCCTGTCCAATTCCCCAGGCCTGCGGGGTAAAAAGCTTCCGCGACTCGAGCAAGCGATCAACGAGTTTGCAGGACCGCGCTGCGCGACTTACTGGTTCAAGCAGACGATCCAACTGGTCGGTGTCTTTGGCAGTGATCGACTGCCGCAATGCTACGGACAATGGGAGATGTTGTGGTGTGCCATCTTTGGCTTGGCCTTGTGTATACGTTGCCATGAAAGCGAAGGGAGCGTCGGGATTCTTTTTATTCTCTGCCAAGTGAAAGGTCACGCGCCCAATCAAATTCCAATCGGCATCCAGTGACTTGAGGTAGCCTGCGAGACCTTCGTCATGCTGACGAGCCGCCAATCGCGTGTTCGAATCCAGTTCTAGCCACAACTCCTGTAGTCGGAGCGGGCTCAAATTCTCTAGCCCCGGCATTGGTGGCGCAGACTGCAACCACTCCTCGACCAGTGTCACATTCGGCGGTGTGATGGCGGACCATTGTTTGGAACTGGGCGAATATTGGCGACAAAGCGCTCCGAAGTATTTGCGGGCATAATCTCGCCAAAAGGCGAACTCAGCCGGCCAGTCAACAACCAATGGCTGCCATCGTCTGGAAGCAAGTGTTACCAAACCCGAAATGAATGATTCTCTGAACGCGGTAACAATCTCAGGCGAAACATCACTTATTCGTACCGGCGAAGCATCATCGCTCGCCATAGCAACCAGTCCCAAACTTCCTTGTGGCGAAACAGTGATTCGATGCAAAACTGATATATCCTGGACTGAGGTTTGCTGCTCTTACGGTTTGCGGTGCGACTTCTTACTTGCGTTGTGCTGTCGCAATGAACGGTATCGTCTTTTTCTTTCTGCGAGACTTTCGCTGCTGGCTTTATCTACTCGCACGTCATTCAGATACGTTTTGCGTGGACCAGCGGCTTGTTTTCTCACCTCGGCATAATGCCGCTCTATTCGTTTTGCATACGCTTCATCCCGCTGGTACATCTCATACCACAAGTCCATCATTTCGTTGGCATAGCCGCATTGACGGTGAAATGGATCCAGGAATGGATTTTCTACATCCTTCAGGACGGTCTTCCAAGACTGATCAGGTTCCTCATTCCAGGTAAAGCTGATCGTAGCGACTTCATCAGGCCTATCGGTTGGACTTTGGACTCGAAGTACTTTGATCAGCACGCGCTGACAATCGCAGCTCAAGTCATCACAGAAATACTCGGCGAAGACATAAGTCCCAGCGGGAATGCCCTCGTTGTCGTCGTCCATGAACTGAATGGTTCTAAGTTCCGATTTGCATTTTTCGGGAAACAGATCGAAATACCCAATCACTTACCAACTCCTTTTTCTCGATGGGGCCATCAACGTATACGATCGCAATAATGATACCATCGGCGATAATTTTGAGGGAGACGATGCTAAGACCTATTAGGCTGGCTTCTTGCGTGAACAAATATATAAGAAGGGAACCGTAGCGGCAAGCGATTCTCGCTCAAACGCAATTCCGCATTTCTCGCCATGGATAATCAAGCATTGAAGCAAGTCTCTAGCCCAACAATTGAGGCTTGAAGCGGCAAATCATTGGGCTCGCTGGTTCTCAAATCCCAATCGCGGCCAGGATTGTGGCGGTAGCAGATGTGTACGATGCGCTGCGATCGCGTCGCCCGTACAAAGAACCCATGTCGCACGATGCCGCTTGCAAAATAATCCGCCAAGGTTCGGGCAAGCATTTTGATCCCGATGTTGCCGAGACATTCTTACAGTGCCACACAGCGTTTAAAAAAATTTCCGCAGACTACCTCGTTTCAAACCAAGTTACACAACCTAGTCGGTTACCCAATTCGATGGTGATTCCACTAAACACGAATCTGACCAGCCTGCAATCCGCGCAACCTCAGACGTTTTAAGATCAGCTTTTTTGCCATTGGGTGGAACAACAAATATTTCACCAAAACGAATAAGTTAAATGCTCCTGCGAATTCTTTTTCGGACTCGCGCCGAAAATTAGAATCGCAAATTCAACCGCTGCTGAAGCTCTTCGCTAAAGGCGACGAGGTCTTCTTGAACAAGCATGCCACAGCGAAGCATCAGCCGCATGTGCAATTCCATTCTCGATCGGGAGTGGTCATCAAGACACTCAGCGAGTTCCTTGCTCACCGTTTTCATTCGCTTAAATGCATCCCAAAATCGTTCCGTCTCCGTACGATTTGGATCGCCAACGATCTTCAGCAGTGAAGCATTCTGCGTTGTCAAATACCTCTCTCGCAGGGTGATGATCATGCTTTGAAACTTCTTCCAGTCCGACTCTTTTACCACAACAAAATACCTTCTTAGAAAACAAACGGACCGCGACTATCAATCTACATTGCAAACCAGCAGTTTATCTCGCATCACTCTTTCAAATTGTATTTGTAACCAGTCGAGATAGTCTGCAAAAAGTATAACAGGACGTTGCGCAACAAAGAATTTCATTTTCGGTAAAGGTTTCGGAAACAGGCGAGTCAAGAATCCTGTACAAGTGGCAATTTTCGATTACCGTGCGAGTCATCTACGAATGTGACTGTCTGAAAGTCCCCGTCCGAGAGTTCCTGTCCGAAAATAGCATATACGATCCATTTTGTCTTTTGGCGGACATAGGTACGTCTCTCTCTCGTTTTCGTTGAATCGTTCTCACCAAGGATAATTCACCGGGGCGAATATTTCAACTA
>JANMNK010000295.1:0-18049 GCA_031373875.1 Pirellulaceae bacterium
GGATCCCAACCGAATGAAAGCGGCTGTCGAGGACGAACAATTAAGCCTTCCGTTTTGCCTTCAAACAGCTCTACAGGATGTCCCGGACCTTCACAATATGCAAAAGTACCTATTTGATTAATTATACAAATTACATAAAGCCCATCCCTTTTTATCTTCAAATCCATCAAGCAACTCGGATCCGTAACGACTGTAAAGCTTTTGAGCCGCGATGTTTGCGCGATGGACTTTTAACGTGAGCAAATCAACGTGTTTGCTCGGCGGCTTTTCGTCCTTGATCTGCTTCGCCAATGACTGTGCCTGCCCAATCAAATGCTCGATGATTTGATTCGAGTAACGCCACTCTGGAGACGTAGGTAATCCGCGAAACTTTCGGTCCAGTCCAAGTTGCGGGATGTAAAGCAAGCGAGAACGCTTGCCATCAGGTGGCGGCCACTTTTGCCAGCCCGTTGCCGCTAGTGATGAGAAACCAACGATCGATTCGTCGGCTTCAGAGTTCCGATAGATCCAGACGCGGGTCTGGTAATTCTCAATCGAGTCCAATACTTCAGCGGATGTGATCCACTCGGTTGCTGCTTGAGACCAGGGTTCGTCTCCGCAGTGCAGACCAGCCAAATAGGACTGGTCTGCTGGAGTGAATTGATCTGCAAACAAAGTCACATTCTCTGACTCGGTCAACTGCTAGATCCTCTTCCGTGAGGGAAGTTCTCGCGTCTTGACCTTCGCCGGCGCACGCTGACTGGCTGCCTCTAGCGATTTCGCTTGGTCAGGCGTCAATTCTTGATCATCCAAGAAACCTGCAACCGAATCGAGAATTGCCGCAACTTCGAGTTGTGGCCAAAGATCTGTCGGTTCAACTTTAAGAGCTTCCGCCATTTTAAGAATCGTCTTTCGTTGCGGACGAGCTTGACGAGTCAACATCTTTGAAATAGCCGACTGTGTGCAACCGATTCGGTCGGCTAACTCCTCTTGGGTAATGTTCTTTTCATTCAAAAAATGCCTTAGGCGGTCGGCAAACATCGCTTCCTGCGTATCCAATTGATCCAATCGATTTGTAATGACTGGCCGACGCGATTCTACCGGGTGTCCCTTGGCCGAATCGCGTTCAATTTTGGTCAAATCCATTCCGTAGCCACCATGACCGTGAGCAGGATTTAGGAAAAGCGCATCCGCGATGGTGGAAAGCGCACGCTTGCGATCTCCCTCCGTTGTATGTTCGTGCTCTAGCACTGCGAACATCGAACGCACGACAGACTGTATCTCGTCACTACACTCCATATATCGCTTGATAAGTTCCCGCTGCTCGGCATCGATTGATAGAATCGCTCGGAAAGCGTCGCGTGGGAATTGGTTTAGTTCAATCGTGGACATTTCATTACCTCAGTCAGACCGTTCTTGTACAATCAAGCTCCGGCCTAAGTAGACTTCGCGTTGAAGCTCGCTAAACTCTTCGTCAATTATCAAACCGCCGAGTACCCATAAGGTCGACTCCACCGAATTTGGCGAGTGCTCGAAGAACAAGATGCGAACTCCACGAGGGAGCTCGCCATCAGGATCAATCAACAACTCGATTAGGTTTGTGTCAGGAACTCGATTCCAGTGCAAATCTATAACCGATGACTCGTCAGGGCTCCACCAGCGAAGTTTCAACAGATGCCGATTCAGGATCGATCGTGCATAGTATCGTCGAAAAATTCGCTGGAAGTCCTGAAAGGCTGGACGGCAGATTTTCACCTGTCTGACCATATCTTGTTCTATCGGCTTCGTCATGACAATAGTATGACCTAAAAATGACTTGTCAAGTTCGATTAGTACAAAATAAGAAGGGTCTTTCGGTAACTCTATTTCTCGCAAGGACTTGTGACGCCATCAAAAGCTCGAAATTATGACTTTTCCATGACATACCAACCTGTTTTCCCGAATTGCTTACCTGAAAGGACCGATGAGGCCGTGTCGGATTTGAAAAATTACGGTCTGTACAAACTCGGCTTGGCCCAGCCCATCCCCTCAAGTCAACTAGTTTAGTCAATTTACCTTTGGGAATCTATCGGGTCGAATACGCAGTGAACGATATGCGTTTCCGCTCCCTCATTGAAAACTGAGCAAGTGACATTTCCAACAAGAATCGTTGGGTAAGTCTCTGAAATTCAATCCTCTCTGGCGGAACTGATCGAATGCGAACATTAAGGAACACAGTCTGATCCGTGTGTTATGATTAGGCCCTTCTTTGCCAGACACTGAGCGAAATATTTACAACAAGGGACGCATTGGAATGACAACGCAAATGGTTCGTTTGTCTTTTGTTTTCTTTCTTCTTGTTGGAGGAATCCCAAGCATGAATGCAGCCGACAAGAGGGCTTTTGAAATCGATGACATGTTTCGGCTCAAGCGAGTCGCCGATCCGCAAATTTCTCCGGATGGGAAAATGGTCGTGTACCAAGTGACCGAAATCCTCGATCCACCGACTTACCAAAAACAAACCCATCTTTGGATCGTTCCGACTGATGGCAAATCGCCACCAAGACAACTTACCAGCTCCGGCAAGAGCGATTCGCACCCACGATGGAGCCCCGATGGAACAAAAATCCTTTTCGAATCGACTCGTTCTGGATCATCGCAGTTGTACATTCTCGATCTATTAATCGGCGGCGAAGCCAAAAAGCTGACCGATGTTTCGACTGGGGCGGGGAGTGCAATTTGGTCACCTGACGGCTCGAAGATCGCATTCATGTCCTCCATCTATCCGGAGTTCAGTGAATTGCCCTTTGCCGAAAGCAACAAGAAGAACAAAGAAAAAGCCGATGCGATCGAAAGCAATCCAGTCAAGGCAAAAGTATTTACCAAGCTGTTCTATCGTCACTGGGACGAATATGTCGGCGACAAACGGAATCATCTCTTTGTGATCAATGTGGATGGAACGGATTGCCATGACGCTACTCCCGGTGATCGCGATTCGTTTCCCAATAGCACAACTTTTAGCGTCGGCGATGACTTTACTTTTACTCCCGACAGCAAGTATCTCGTCTTTGCCGCTGCCCCGGAAAAGGGTGAATCGTGGAGCACCAACTACGATCTTTGCCGAGTTGCGATCGACAACCGCTCGACCAAGTGGGATTCGCTAACCGCAGAAAACATGGCGGCAGACAACGGTCCACGATTCAGCCAAGACGGAAAATGGCTGGCTTATCGAGCTCAAAAGACGCCTGGATACGAAGCTGCTAAATGGGAACTGATCGTTGTCCCTGTGAAACCCGATGGATCATTCGCGGGAAAACCAACGCAAGTGACCGGGGCCGATCATCCTTCGGCCGATGATTTCAAATGGGGATTGGGCTCGTTGTCATTTCTTGCGGACATGCGTGGCTACAAACGTGTCTACAGCATTCCCACGCCTGATCATCCGTCGGCGTCTCCTTGGCGAGGTTCGAATACGATGAATGAAGGATCGATCCTTTCTCAATCGTCTGTCGGCAAGCAGAATGTTATCTTGTGGGCCCGAATGGACCAACCAGCCGAGGTCTTTATCTACGGCGATGAAGTTGGAACGGAGAAAGAGCCTTTCAATCTCAGCAAAGCCAACGACGCCATGCTGGCTATCTTGGATCGACCTCGTCCTGAGTCGGTTCAAGTCAAGGTCGAGGATGGTGAAATGCAAATGTGGATTCTAAAGCCACCTGCGTTTGACGACAAAAAGAAATGGCCCGTCGTTTACTTGATCCATGGCGGACCGCAGGGAGCGTGGGAAGATGGTTGGAGCTATCGCTGGAATCCGATGCTGTGGGCCGCTCAAGGCTATGTAGTCGTGCTTCCCAATCCGCGAGGATCGACCGGCTTTGGTCAGAAGTTCTGTGATCAAATCTCCGGTGACTGGGGCGGCAAGTGCTATCGAGATTTGGTAGCGGGCTTGGATCAAGTCAAAAAATTGGGATACGTCGACACCGATCGAATCGCCAGTGCCGGAGCAAGCTTTGGCGGGTACATGCAAAATTGGTTTGCTGTCAACGAGATCGCCAAAGAGTTTAAATGCCTGATCACGCATTGCAGCGTCTACAATTTTGAAAGCATGTGGGGAACGACGGATGAACTTTGGTTCGACGAGTACGAACATGGCGGACTTCCCTGGGAGATCCCAGGCAAGTACCGAGAGTTCAGCCCTCACATCAAGGCCGGAAATCTTGGCAAATACAAGACGCCCGTGCTGATCATCCATAATGACAACGATTTCCGCTGCCCAATCGGCCAAGGTCACGAGCTGTTTAACGCTTTACAACGCCAAGGCGTCCCAAGCCGCTTCGTGAACTTCCCCGACGAAAGCCACTGGGTCCAAAAACCCGCCAACAGCAAATACTGGCATCAAGAAGTATTTGGTTGGCTGAAAAACTATGCCCCTCCAGGCGGTAAGTAAGATCCGTTCCTTCATCTTGTAAAGCAGGAACGAGTGCCGAAACATGGCACTCGTTTTTCATCGATTGCGGGACACCTCTCTGCATGAAATAGCTCTCTTAATTATTCGCGGGAAACTGGTGAGGGATGTCGTTGGGTGTGCCTGAGCTACCGACCGATGCGATGGAAATAACATTCTCATTTTCTGGATCATTTCCGTTGAAACCATTGGGAAGTCGAATCGAGGGATGATCGAACGGTGCAGCTTGAAGGCGGACGCGGTTATCCGTCAAGCAGTGAAGAAAGAAGAGAAGGGACTCTGCATCTTGGATTTGAACAAGATTGATTGGTAGATTCGGCAGCCCAAACACCTTGCCGTCCGAATTGAACAGCAGTCGTCCCATTTCTGGATGTAGATCAGGATTAAGCGTAACATTTGCAGGTATGAGATCGGGATTGTCAAAGCTATAAAATTCGAGAACCTGCCGAAGCGTAAGAAAACGACCGTTACGCATGTAGGGTTCGGTAAGCGCAACATTTCGCAAACTCGGGGTTTTAAATGCACCCCATCCCATCAATTCATTATCGGAAATGAACGGCTTGCGATGCCCCCAGTTTTCTTCTGACATCACCATTCGCCGCGCGCGTTTGAAGAAATGATGGTCTTTCCGTAAAACACGTGAGGCTGTGGATAGATAATCGCGTTCGGCACTGTGATCGACATTTAGTATGTTGGCTGCAGTGGATGTGGATTCCAAGATACCTGTTATAGTCTGGAGAGCTTCCTTTGCCTGTTCGATTCTAGATTCCCTTCTTGTCGTCCTTGGAAGTCGGTAAGCAGAACCCAAACTGGGAATGGAACTTGATTGACCACTCTCGGCTGGTTGCTCCAGTTGTCTTTGGGTTGTTTGTTGTTTCATTACCGCGACTGCTTCACTGGAAATCTCGGTGGGTGCCAGTTGAAACGCGGCATCCAGCTCTGATTCCGTGAAAAAAAGTTCTTGGTCGCTTTCAGCAAAGCCCCAGACTCCCCAATCGTATCGGGGTTCGGTTAGACCAAGATTATAGAAGCCCAAATCGTAGAACGCGTAAGGAGCAATTGGCTTGGCACCGGGCTGTGGAGAAGGCGCAAACTCGAAAACAGGTCTAGTGCCTACCCAAGTGATCATTGGGTTACGGTCCGGATTGGGATCGCCGGGGAGCGCAGGAACCGTGGTGAACGAAATGGGACGCTTGTCGGGAACCCCCATCAATTCGATTAGAAGGGGGGCAACTGTTGCTTCGACTTCCGGAAGGCGTTCTTGATCGAAAAAGTAGCGACGGGCACCCAAAAATTTGCGATTGTCCGTGGTGACTCCTTTTCCCCTTGGTTGATTAGCTGAAATCAACCTCTCCTTAAAGGCATCGGTCAACGCATTTCGAACCAAAGCATGCGCGTGTAATTTGGCAATCGGCTCAGGCAATTCGGGAGCCAATTCCAGAGCAGCAGCGGAAGTGAAGAAAGGTGGCGTGTGGCATTCTGAACAATTCAACATGAATACCCGCATCCCTCGCTGGAACATGGCGGTTCCTGTCAGGACAGGCAGTGCGTTCTTGTTTGGTATTTTGTCAAGTTGCGACTTACGAATGGAATCGTCATTAAGCGGCTCATCGGGTTTGACGGAGTTTCCGTCGGGTTCAATAAGCGCTCCAATTGTTTGCCCCATGTCACCATTCCACACGGCTTCGACGCTAGATGAATCGCCTCGCAGCATTTGATCAAAGGGAGAGTGATTCGAAACCAAAGTGGATTCATATAACATGATGGAAAGTCCCCAGTAGAGACTGAAATTGTTTACCATCAAGTCATCTTGAGCCGTCAAATCATTGGGCCCCCCGGTCTTCATTATGGCGAGCAGTTCATCGACGTTTCTTCGAGTTTCCTGTTCCGAAGGATTTTCCGACAAACGGAGGCGGAGCGGCAGAATTTCACCTTCGACTAGGTTCCAAGCATCGGCAGTATCGAGAAGTTTCTTAATTGCGGGGACTAAGGCAGGATCCTCGTACGTTTGTTCGATCGCCGCAACAATCGCATTTGCTTTAAACTGAATCGGTTGAGCCAATATCGTTTCAATACTTGTTTTTATCGCACTGTGCTCGGCAGGTAACGTGGCCACCAATGCTTCGAGTTTTAACCGCGCTTTGTCAAGTTGAGCTCTGTACGCCACTTGCTGCGAAATCTTTGCTTCGTCCGCCCACCACTCTTTCCGAAATGCACGTTGGATAAGTTGCCGATAGGTCAACGCTTTCGTTTTATCGGAAGGCTCATAGAGTCCGCAATTGCCTTGGTTCGCGTAAGGACCAAGCACTCCGTCATCTATATGTACTTCTTGTTGGGCAAGCGGCTGAGCCGTTAGAAGTCGGGCGGCGATATCGTGAAACGTTCGTCCTTTGTAAGACATTTCGACTTCATTAACGATTGGACCGACCGCTTGTGAACCTAGAGAAGCATTTACTATTGCCATGGAAACCGGAGTATAAGATTTAGCCGCACCATCTGCACCAAGCACGGCTTTCTTGAGTATCACGCGTTTGTCAAAATCACCAAAAACGGAGAATCCATTAAAAGTCGATTCCGCGCGACCATCATGAAATTGACGGTCGTTAAACACAGAGTTGATGACCGTGGGAGAGTTACGAGGAGTGACTTGTCGACTTCGTGTAGTGGGCGAAGTCGCAAACATGTCATGCCGCTGAAAACTGCTTGGCGGCAAGTCGATTTGGGTAGATTTTTCAATCCCATTTCCATCAATACCCTCGTAGCGTCGCAGTTTTATTCCCTGCGAGCCAACGATCTCGTGTTGAAGCAATCCCGGGCCGGCAGTGTTAAACTTTTTCGGATCAATGTCGCTGCCGCCCTCGGGTTGGAAAGCTAAATTGCGCTGAGTAAACGCTGGTCTTTCGACCCGTAAATCTGGGCCAGGATTCGGAACACTACCGGGACGGTCCTGGACGAACTTCTCCCAAGCTTGAAATGCGATTGCTTCAGTGTTCCTACTTCTTGCATCTGCACCGAATCGATAGTGGCAAGAAGCACAAGCCGTACCATAAGTTTTATCGGCTGAGTCCTTCAGACCGTAATCACTTCCTGCTTGCATCTCCCAAAACAGTGCCTTGCCAAGTACCACGGCTGCATCGGAATCAGCGATGAATTCCGCAAGATCGGGCCTACGAAGTGCGAATTTTTTTCCGGTAACCGTATTGATTACCTTTAGGTACGGACTGTCCAGGTTTCGAGGATCCCATTCGGCAATGGCGTCCTCGATTCGTCGCAGTAACAGCTCATCTTCGTGGCCTATAAGATGTGCATGGTCGGCCCGTTCTTGGACGTTGAGCACATTATCTTGTGCAAGCACGATAAAGCCATGGAAACAGATTAGAAAACCAACTATGGCAATGGATGTGAGTTTCATGGCTCGGTGTATCTTGAATAGTTATGACTTCTGAATGTTGAAACGCTCTTGAGTCGTGGTACCCAGGATGCGACGCATTGGTTCAAAGATCAATCCGTCACGGATTTGGGATGGCGAAGTAGCCCATCGATCGGTTTTGTCATTCCCGAATAACAATAATGCTGCGTGACGCGTGATATCCGAATCCACTCGGGAATCGAGATCGTAGAAACCGAGGCTTCGACGCAACTTTTCAATGTGATCCTCTGTGCTGGTCAAGAAAAACCAATCGCATTCATGCTTGCTTGCTGGCTTTCCGGCTCCGTAAAGACTGGCGTAATCTTTTAGTGCGATTGACGAATCATTCCGTGGATCGATCGTGACGGAAAGCATGGTAACTCGCTTGGAAAAAAGTTTGCTTAATGGGCGTCGCAGGCGTTCCAACGTCTCGCTAGTTCCGGGGCAACTTCCTCGGCAAATAGTGAACATGGTATTAATAACAATCGCCTTGTCCGTAATAAAATCGTCTTTGAAACGAAATACTTCGCCAAACTGGTTTGTTACGGGAACATTCGCGAACTGGTCGGAGCGCTTTGAGCGAGGCGGAGAAACCTCGTCTGTGCCGCTTGAAGCGAGTAATTGATTGAGGAATGAGTACATTTTTTGGACCAATTTTTAAAGTTCTATTTCTTGGATTCTCGTGGTGCAATGAGTGAATCACGAGCTTGACCAACAGGGGTTCCTGGGACAGGTTTTTCCTCCCAACGATAATGCGGAAATCCATCTATCGCTTCCCAGGGCAACTCGCCTACCGCATTGGGATTGGTTTCCAGGTCAGTAACATCTTGACCGTGAGTACGAGCGACGGGTACCACGTTTGGGTCATGGATATTCAATTCATCACATTTTCCGCTCATGGTCGCTTCGAAATTGACCATCATGCGCATATCCTCGTGTTCAACGTTGTGGCAATGAAACACAAGCGGTCCGCTCCAAGTTCGAAATCGCATTCGAATTCGCGCGATAGTATTTGGTCCGAGAGCCTGCGTATCGTGATTTCCAACCACATCTCCAGCCCATTGCAAACGAAGTTTATCCAGCGCATCCAGCGTCGCCTCAACTTGCCGTTTTAATCCTGCTGGCAGGTTCCCGAGCGCTCCGGTAACTGTGGGGCCCTTTCGCAGTATAGGTAAGAGGGCGGTACCGGCATCGGGAAGATGCAATACCAAATTTAGGAGTGGGTTGGCATTCACGTATTCAGGAGTGAAATCCGTTTGTTGGGGCGAAATCAAAGCGTTCTTGATTATGTCGATCTGTGGATGAGCAGTTAGCAAATTCAATCCGAATTTGTCTACTAAGTCCCGCCAAGGCGGCAAGCCAGCCATCTTGGCTTGGGGCCGTGCACCCAATATCCCATCCGCACCAACAAGACCATCGGCTTCAAAATCCTTCTCATAAGCGACCAATTGATGAGCTTCAAGATGAATGTGAATGGGATGCCACCATCCTCCGCCCCCATTTCGCAAAATCCATTCTTCGGCATAAGTGAGAGATTGTTTCTTAGCGGGATTGGCATTTGGATCGCCGCTTGGAACTTTGAATTCTTGTCCTTTGATACCGATGATGGCACTAGCATTGCTGATCGTTGGGTCGTAAAAACGGCTGTTAATCATCCATGCGCCTTTACCACGTTCGAAAACGAATTCGCGTACCGCCATCACGTCGGCATCGGGGATCGGATGCCGAGGACGGAGAATGGTGTTTTCGTCGATCGTAGCGTCATCACCTTCACCCATATCTCGCGTAATCACGAATTTAACCAGCCCGATGGGCTGATTTAGCTCGGAAACTTGACCAAGTGGACCCGGCCCTAAAAAGGCACCGGGAATTACGCCAGCAGACACCATATTACCGACGATCGGATTACGTGGATCGAGAGAAAAAGGAAGTGGAAAGACATTAGGATCACCCGCATCTTCGGCGAGCTTTGATTTAGGTCCGCGGCCATCAAATTGCGGCATTGTGTTGACAAGATAATAGACTGCGTTCCCTTGATCATCGAGCCGGCCGGCCAGTTCGGCCAGTTTAAACCATTTCTTGAAGTCAAGGATAATGTCTGCACGATTAGCCATGTTGAGGATGAAGGACTTTTCCACCCGAGGAACTGGCCAAAGCCAACTGTCCTTTCCAATTCGCATGAACTCCATCGAGTTTGATTCAAGCGTCGCCTCCGGAATGTTGGCT
The DNA here is from genome assembly GCA_031373875.1 of Pirellulaceae bacterium. Lineage (GTDB taxonomy): Bacteria > Planctomycetota > Planctomycetia > Pirellulales > Pirellulaceae > JANMGV01. The sequence continues at coordinate 10,059 of JANMNK010000295.1, forward strand.
GGCTCCAGTGATCCATTGGCATTTCCGTTGGGTCGAAGGCCAAAGGTTACTGAATCTAAAAATCGCAAACGATAAATACGCGAGTTCGATCCATCGAGAATACGAAGTCGATACTTCCGGCTTTTGACTTCGCAGACCGGCCATGGCGTTCCGTTAATGAGCTGAACGTTTCCGATGTAACCGTTATGTCCATCGCTGTCGTAAACGATCTGCCCGGTGTCACCATTGATAACCCTATCTTGAAGCACAATCGGCAAATCGTAAGGATTAAAATAGGGAGTGGCTGCTTGGCGATAGTATCGCTTGCAATCCAGGTCGCTCGGTTCCATTGGATCGGGCATACCAGCAACAGCCAAATCATGGCGTTTTGACCAAAAAGAGTTTGGCGACTGTTGTTTCCAAGCAGCCCATGCCCCATCTAGTTGCTCCTTTTCTCCATCGATATCTGTATCGAATCCCGAAACGCTCTTATTGACGATTCGTCGGTGGTCGTTCTCGCCTTCCGAGATCACGCCAAACCCAGGCAACACGCCATTTCTAATCAGTTCCAATTCCAACTCATCGAACCACAACGCGAAACCGGAAAGCCCATGCGAAACGTTATATGCCGTCGCGTCTAACCCGTGATCGTGATACCAAGTAGTCGATTGCCCTTCGCCAAAATCGATTTCTGTATCATTTGAATCTTCTTCGATTCGAAGCGGCAAAATATTTGGATAAAGGTAGTCGCGTGCCTCACCTTGCAGAACGTAGTAGCTTGGGAATCCATCGCCATGTGTGGGGTTATGACCTCCATGATGATGAATCGATGTTTCCGTTTGTAATCGATTGGCGAATCGAACTACCGCAGGCATCCCGTGGCGGAATCGAAAAGTAGGACCCGGCACCAATCCGTCGTAGGTATAGAACATAGTGGAGGGAAATGGAGTACTTCGAAGTCGAATAAGTTTCTCGAACATCTCGATTCGATAGCATCGTACGAGACTGCCTTTGCCATCATCATCCTGAACTCCAAACTTCCCCCAGTTACCAGTATCCGTGATGCCATAGGAAAAATTGGTGCCATCCGGTTTAACACGCTCGCGCATCGCGGCCCATGCGGAAGATGCGGGTGTCCATTGGTTTGCTACTGTGTCGTACTTTAGATTGCCACCGATTAGCTTGCCATTCCACTCGACCGCAGTTCCGTGAAAGACTTTGCCAATTGGAATTTCATCTCCCAGACATTGGAAAGGTTTGACATTGGAATTGTGGCTTGCGCCGCCACTCAATGCTTCCCATGTAGCGGTGCATATTGGCTTCGGTGTTGGCGAGAAGCTTAAAGGTGCCGTGAAAGCAAACCTTGGAAGCACATGCTGTTGCCCTTTGTCAAACCACTTTGCAGTCAACCCGGGTTCTGCGGGAGCAAATGGGGCGCCCTCTTCTGCTTGTTCGCGTGTTGCTGTGGAAGCTATAGCTAAGCTGGTCGCAGTTGACTGAAGGAAAAGTCGGCGATTAGGTCTCATGTGTGTTTGCCCGTCGCATGTCTTGAAGTAATCCCTGTGTGAGGACCGACAACTTACATCGGTGCTCAGGCTCGCTTTCCGGTATAGTGAGCTTCTATACGCATTGCAACAAATTTTTTAAATAAAGTCACAAATTCTCTTCCTTACCGTTAGTGAGACAAAACCATTAAGCTCGCAAAAATCTCCAAACGCTTGTTTTTCATGGTTCTGTTCGGTTTTCGAGGGGAGCAATGGCAATTAGAATTTTTTTTAAATTTGCCAAGACCAATCTAGTTGCATCCCCTCCAACAAATTGCTAGCGAGTTGTATGCAGTCGGCGTAGTGCTCTAAGAAACGCTGCACGCGGATTTGAATCACGCTGCCATAAGCAAGGGTGGGATGATTGTCACAAGACACATACCGTTTCAATTTGTGAAGACGGAATAATCGTAACGGATTGAACTCGATTGGGATTTCAATGCTCTGATTCGTCCAACATGCATCCGGATTATTCCGATGCTTCTGATTATGTCGCAGGAAGCGCATATTCAATGGCCGATAAACAGGGATGTAGAAATGTTTGCAGTAAACCGAATCTTGTGTCTTGCTACTTTGTGTTTGCTCTCATTTAGTCCTTAACCAAGCATACGCGAATTAGAAGAAAAAGCGAAAAGCTCGTAAACCCTGTCGAAACATTGGGGTTCAATGAGGGTGTAAAAACTTCATTGTCCAAGGATCGGAGGGTTTCGAGTGAACGCCAAGATACGAAAGCTGATGCGACAACGCAAGCAGCGACTTAAAAAGCGCATTGATAAAAAACACATTCCAAGTTCTCCCGTCATTCTTCCGCCGAATATTGATTACGAGCTTGCAGAACGTCAACAAGCGATTGCTGCGGGTGGACTGGGCGCGGTGATGCAACTGATCAAACAAGTTGACTTGCGCAAGCAGATCAATCGATCGTTGCCGGTCTTCAAATTGCATATGCCGTACGACGAGGCAGATCATGTGCTTAACATTGCGTTGAACTTGTTGGCGGGTGGAACGTGTTTGGAGCATTTGGAGATACGGCGAACGGACGAAGCTTATTTGAATGCGATTGGAGCTCATCGGATTCCTGACCCGACGACCGCGGGGGATTTCTGTCGACGGCTTAGTGAACTGCAAATTGTTCAGCTCATGCAGGGGTTCAATCGAGCTCGCCGAACCGTGTGGAAACAACAGCCGCCTGAGTTCTTCAAACGCGCCATCATCGAAGGGGACGGAACGATGGTCGAAACATCGGGTCAGCGTAAAGAAGGCATCGGCATGAATTACAAAGGTCAGTGGGGCTATCATCCGCTCGTCATGACGTTAGCCAACACGCGCGAAGTCCTTTACATTGCCAATCGCAGTGGCAATCGTCCGAGCCACGAGCACTCGGCTTTCTATTTTGATTTGGCTATTGGGCAATGTCGCGAAGCGGGCTTTGAAAGTGTGTTGTTGCGAGGGGATACCGATTTTTCCTTGACGGAGAATTTTGATCGTTGGGACGATGACGGCGTTAAGTTCGTGTTTGGCTACGACGCGAAGGAGAATTTGGTCGAGATTGCGGAAAGCTTGGAAAACGCAGAGTGGAAACCGCTTCGCCGTCGCCATTCGCCTCCCCCCAAAACAAGCAAACGAGCTCGCCGTGAAAACCACAAGCAAGCGTTCGTCGTCGAACACCAGTACGAGTCCAAGCATCAAGTATGCGAGTGGCTGGCCGAGTTCGATTACAAACCGAGCAATTGCAACCGATCCTATCGCATGGTAGTCGTTCGCAAAGAACTCGAAGTGAGCCGAGGGCAACAATGGCTGTTCGATGACTCGAAGTACTTTTTCTATATCACCAATGAGACCAGTGCGACATGCTCAACGCGCCAAGTCGTCTTTCACGCAAACGATCGCTGCAATCAAGAAAACGACATCAGCCAACTTCACGCTTGCGGCGCGTTGGCAGCACCGCTGGATAACTTGACAAGCAACTGGGCTTACATGGTAATCGCGTCACTTGCCTGGAGCCTGAAATGTTGGAGTGGTCTCATGATTCGCCCTCAGGGAACCGCAAAGCAGAAGGAAGAGCATGCGGCAGTTAAGCACCGAGTCCTGCGTATGGAGTTTCAAACGTATCTGCAAACGATCATTCAAATTCCATCGCAAATCATTCGCACATCGCGCCGCTTGATCTACCGATTGTTGAGCTACCGCGAGTCGGTCGAAACGTTGCTTCTCATTCACGAGAATGCGTCACGCCCACTGCTCTGCTGAATCGCAACAACCTGAAGCCAAAGTCAGGACGCTTTGGTACCGCATGAACGCCAAACCCAAGAAAATTATTAATCCATTGCAAACCATCACCGCGAAAAAAACATCCCCAAATCAAGCGGCTCGCGGCTTCGTGCGCAGAAATCGCGGCGAAAAATCCGCCCCAATTACCCTCGGCCTTCGCTTGATTAAGGTTTAGTGGCTGTGCCCACCATCAATTGCGATTTCAAACCGTTAAGCAGGCAAACACTCTAAATGATCTCTACGAGCAACAAGTGCTCGACAATTTGGCGATGTTTGCAACGAACCCGCACGCCATCCCTTTCTTTGCTTTTCCAAATGAAGGTGGAACCAACGTTTCAGGCGGTAGCGGTGTCGCTGGCAAAGAACCGTTGAATCCTTTTTTCGCAAACCTAGCTTTCTCTACAGGTCGCAATTTCGAAGAGGCATGGGTTTTAACGCCAGTCCGTGACGCCGCGAAATTACGATTAATGCAGCAAGCTTACCAAAGCGCACTGGGTATTGCTCATGACCCTTGTCATGATTTCTGCGCGGACCTGAACAGTTTTCGTGGGTCTCCAAACGATCCTTGTAACGGTCCCTGTGTTGTCAATTGCGGTTGGCTATGCAAGAGCACTCGCAAACATGATGTGCCGACTAGCTGCGGAAAGAGGTTTGGCAAATACTGTGGATGTTATGTTTGGGTAAAACCTGGTTGTGAAGTCGAGTTTAGCCGCTTGACCTTGCTTATACTTGAACTCGCCGTCAATGACCCCACCCCTGCCATGAAGACCAAGAAGAAAGTAATGTTTTATATCGACGAAATCGGGAATATCACCAATCCAAACGTGGCAGTTGGCACTGTTGAAGCAACAATCGACTTAGATGCTTCGGTCGGTTCTGTCCTGCTCCAAGATGGAAACTCCGCGCCGATGGAAACGGCGACGCCGACACCAAGCGATTCATCTGAAAGTTCAGGATTTCTTCGATTACAAAACAAACAAAGTGTTTTGCCTTTCCTGAGGTCCAATTAGATCAAAACATAACGCTAAACAATGTTGCGAACAGATCCAGCACGCTCATGGACTTGTCCTTTTAGTGTGTGTGTTGGATCTCTGCTTGGCTTAGCCAATAGTTGACAATGCAGGAATTATTCGAACGGTTTTTTGCTGAGAAATGACAATTCTTGGGCTATGAAGAATCTGTGTTTCTGTCTGACGCGGCGATAACTCTGAACTTTATTTACGGTGGATGAGGAGCGACAGTGATTGCAGTTCGATCGTTTCTCCCTGAGATGTGTTTAGAAAACAAGACTAAACGCATGGCCCGAGAGAGCCGCGCTACGGGATGATTATTGGCGCGTAGTTATTTTTAGGGCAGATGGATGAAGCTTTGACAACAAGCGGAACGCGAACGGATGGGCCATGCACACGCTTAGAAATTCTTTAACGCGGTCTTCGGCGGGGACTTGATGCAGCAGCAGTCTAGGGAAGAGAAAAGTAGTCATGAGCAATCTCGGCTGACTAGGGGAATTTGGCGTGGTCGTTTGGAGTAAGTCATACACGTCAATTAGAGTCTGGTCGATCCGTAAACTACCCTAAACTTTCCTATACGCTCCTGCATCCCACTTTTGCTCCTCGGTGCCCCTTTCTTTTCGGTGCCCCTTTCTCCTCGGTGAAATTTGGCGATGAGTACTCTGGGGACGATTCCCCAATATCTGAAGCCATAGTTCCCCTGACATCCAGATTCGAAAAGGGCTGCCGACCGCAGCGACGCACGATGACCAGCGACTAGTGGTGTTCACGACGGTGGGTTTATGCCTTAGAACATCAGGTCTGTTTGCAACCTGGTTTGGCAAATTAACTTGAAAAATGAGAAGTAATGTCGACACTGAATCCGACCTCTGAAGTTCCGCCGTCTCAAAACTCTCTCCCGTGGTGGTGCAGCGAAGACTGGCTGGCGATTTGGCTTGGGCTAACGATTCTGGCTATTTTATCCTTCGTCGTCCTGTTCTTCGGCGGGAACGAAACGAGGTATGCCAATCCGTTGAAACCGTATTTGGCCGCGCCCGCAAAGTGGACGACAAATCCAATGAACGCGTTCACGCCTGTGTCCATGCTGGCGACCATTGCGTCTGTTTGGAGTCTGTTCGCCATTGGAACGTATTTGCGAGGCGTGAGCCTAAAGAAATTTACGCTTGGGTTTTTGGGCATTTTTGGATTGGCAGCGTTAGCGCTTGTTTTGTCGGCGCAAACCGAACTCAAATATTACGGTCTGGAGTATGCCCTGTGGGCAATTTTGATCGGGCTGTTCATAAGCAACACGTTTGGGACCCCGAGTTGGCTTCGTCCGGCAATGCACACCGAGCTGTATATCAAAACCGGACTTGTTTTATTAGGCGCTAAAGTCCTGTTCGTTGTCTTAATGCAACTTGGCCCAAGAGGTTTAGTTGTAGCTTGGGTCGTAACCCCGATCGTACTGATTGCGACTTACTGGTTTGGTCAGTCCATTCTCAAAATCAAATCCCGAACGCTGAACATGGTCATTTCAGCCGACATGGCGGTCTGCGGAGTATCCGCAGCGATTGCCACTGCGTCCGCCTGCCGAGCGAAGAAGGAAGAGTTGTCGTTGGCGATTGGGATCTCAATGGCGTTTACCGTCATCATGATGATCGTCATGCCTCAAGTAATAAAAGCAACGGGAATGGACGAACGCGTCGGTGGGGCTTGGATCGGCGGGACCATCGACTCCACAGGAGCCGTCGGGGCGGCTGGAAAAATGGTTGGCCCCTTGGCGGAAGAGGCAGCGGTGACTATCAAAATGATTCAAAATGTTTTGATCGGCGTGGTTGCCTTCGGGGTTGCTTTGTATTGGGTTCGTTTCGTCGAATCGACTCCCGCCGAAGGCCGAACAAGCGCGTGGGAGATTTGGTATCGATTTCCAAAATTTGTTATTGGATTCCTGCTGGCTTCGTTTGTTTTTTCCATGATCGCCGGTCGGATGTCCAATGGAACACAGTTCGTCGATGCGGTGGTTAAGAATGGCTCCGAATTGATCCGTGATTGGTGCTTTGCGATGGCGTTCATCTCGATTGGTTTAGAAAGTAATTTTCGGGAATTGAAAAAATACTTACGCGGTGGAAAGCCGGTCCTGCTGTATGTTTGCGGGCAAAGCCTAAACTTGGCGCTTACCTTGTTGATGGCCTGGTTGATGTTCGGCTGATGTGCGAAATAGGGAAAAGGGTTGAGAAGCCAATTTGGTTGACGAATGGAGTTCCCCAAGTTTGGTAGACAGTGGGGCAGCTTATGGCACGGAATCCATGACAAGAACGAACCATCAAAAAATCGTCGAGTATTAAAGCGTGCCGCTATCAAAAAGTTCGACAAACGCACCAAGTAGTTCCCGCTTGCCGAGCGAGAACAAACGAAGCGGTGTAGTTGGTATAGGCAAAAGTTTTGCAAACGAAATGAAATTTGCAGTCTTGGTTCGTTCCATTTTCAGCCATAACCGACGCACTTTGCTACCTGTTTCCCGTCATTAGAAAATTTAGTCTTCGATCAAAAATATTCACCTTCACTTTCGGCAGTTCCGCCAAGTCATCGCTATGAATATGAAAACGCTTGGTCGTCCGCTTAGTAACGGAACATGTCGCCGAATAGTTTTTAAATAACGGACAGCTTGTCGATCGCAACAAGTAGTTCCCGCTTGCCGAGCGGGAACAAACGGAGCGGTGTAGTTGGAATCGTCAAAAGATTTTCAAACGAAATGAAATTTGCTGTCTTGGGTCGTTTCATTTTCAGGCCTAACAGACGCATTTTGCTGAACGTCTTACAGCGTTAGAGAATTTTGTCGGCGGTTGAAAATACTCACCTTCGGCAGTTCCCGCTCGGCAAGCGGGAACTACTTTTCGGAACAGGTCGCCGATAGTTTTAAATACCAAACAACTCGTTGATCGCATCAAGTAGTTCACGCTTGCCGAGCGAGAACAAACGGAGCGGTGTAGTTGGAATCGTCAAAAGATTTTCAAACGAAATGAAATTTGCTGTCTTAGGTCGATTCAGTTTCAGGCATAACCGACACATGTTGCTGAATGTTTTAGGGCGTTAGAGAATTTTGTCGGCGGTTGATAATACTCACCTTCGGCAGTTCCCGCTCGGCAAGCGGGAACTACTGCGATGGCTGTGGAAGATTGGGTGATCGGACGGGAATCATTTTTTGCTA
>JANMNK010000333.1:0-8440 GCA_031373875.1 Pirellulaceae bacterium
GTCGGCCGCGATGTACACGTGAGCGTTGGATGCGGGCTTGCCCGAAGCAGACGACAAGATAAGCGGCGTCGTGGCTTCGTCGATCATCACGCTGTCGGCTTCATCGATTACTGCAGCACTATGACCCCGTTGAACAAGTTCAAAACGCCGATTCGGATTTTCTTTCAACCGGCTTCTGAAGTCGTCGCCTAATTTTCGCGACTTGTTTCCAAGTAAGGCCACTTGATCGCGTAAAAAATCGAATCCAAATTCGTAACCAGGCCCATAGGTAATATCGCGACGGTAAGCCACTCGTTTTGCGTGCTGATCGAGTGGGGAATCGACCAAACCGACCGACAGGCCCAGCAAGTTGTACGCTGGAGTTAGGAGATTGTAATCGCGTTCCGCGAGAAAGGAGTTGACCGTCATCACATGGACGCCTTCGCCTGCCAGCGCATAGAATGCCGCCGGGAGGGCCGCGACCAATGTTTTCCCTTCACCGGTCTGGAGTTCCGCGATACTTTCCCTCGCCATGACGATTCCACCCAGCAACTGCTCGTCGTGGAGCGTCAATCCTATCGTTCGATGGATGGATTCAGTCATCAGAGCCATGATCGAGATCATTCGCTCGTTGGTGGAAACAAGCGGGTCTCGAAGCTTTTGCGTTTCACTCTCAAGTGCGGGTGTTGGTAAATGTTGTAGTGATCGTCGGTGTCTGCGGATCTCTTCGACGATAGTTTGGTCTCGCACTGCCGCGCTTCGGAGTGAAGGCATGAGCATACGAATGGAGTTGGTCAATGTCGAGTAATTGATCATTCTCGCAATAAGTCCGCTGAGTTGTCTTGAATCTGTTTCTCAAAGCGTTCCGTAGGCAGTCCATCTTCGATACTGCTGACCAACTCAATCCGCTCGTGTTGAAGCAGCATTCCGGTTGCACGATTGAGCTTGGTCAAGCTGATCGCGTAGGCTACTTGTGCCTTTGTGAACGAAAACTCTTCTTCAGTCAGTCGGTCTTGGCTATCGAGCAAGTCTGCCAGCAAGAAGCTAGCAGCGCGGTCGTCGCCGGGCAGCATTTCCCAACGTCGTTCTAAATATTGCAGATCGGCTTCGGCGGCATTCAAGGATTCAAACCTCGCTTGCAATTCCCGGAATGAAGTGTCAACTTCACGAACGGCGATTTCCGTTTCCGAGATCAGCGTTTGAACAGTCGCTTCATATTGGCTAGTTAGTTTGCGGATTTCAAGCAAACGTCGTTGGTTGTTAGCACCTGCTGCGCGGCGACCCAAGGGCATTTCAAAAATCATACCCGCCGAATAACTTGGTCGACCCACGGAGAATTGGTCAGCCAACGATTGTCCAATGTCGTAATTCCCTCGCAAACCGCTAAGGTACGATTCGAGGACCAAGTCGAGAACGGGAAGCAGTTCGTTCTTTGCAACATTGGAACGAACGCGGGCTGCCTCTAATTCCTTGGTGGCAACGTCGATTTCGGGGCGATTTTCCAAAGCCGTGATGACAGCTTCTTCGGCATTCACTGAAATATAATCCGAGAATGGAGCTTGCAACGGCACCAATTCGCTGGATCGATCACTGATCAAGTTTGGCGAATTCACTTGCGAACGCAATTCCGATTCTACGTTCCGAATTACAGTTTCAGCGCGGATAAGCGCCGTGTTCCGCGTCGCGACCGCAGCGCGAGCGCGGGCGATTTGACTATCCAACGAGTCGATACTGCGGCGGTTGTTGAGTCGTTCGAGGATCGCTTGGGCCCGGAAGGCGTTGCGTTGTTTTTGTAAGAAACCCGCGCGATATAAGTATAGGTCCCATAGGCTTTGTGTCACTTCAAGCAAATGGTCTTGCAGTTCCGTTGCCGTCTGCTTCATCGAAACGTCACTTTCGATCTTTGCCAAGACGATCAGGCTGGTGTTGTACGGACGGCCCGCGCCCTGCAGGATAGGTTGATTGAACGACAAGGATAAACGTGCGTTTCCTTGATTCTGTGGATTGAAGAAAGTGGAGTTACTGTCGCGAGTTCCGATCTTTTGGGAAGCTTCTAATTTGCTACCCAGTTGGTTTTTGCGACGGATACCGCCACTGTAGAACCAGTTTTCCTCTTTTAATCTCTGGATACCAGCCCCAGCGTCAAGTGAGCTGCCTGTGGGCACATTGACCTTGTTGAATTTGGTTTCCGCGAAAAGATACGGATCGAAATCGGCGGCCGAACGCGTGATGGCGGTACGGGCAATGGCGGCATTGTCGCTGACCGCGCGAATTCGAGCTGAGAACCTCAGCGTGTCGCAAATCAAGGAGTTGATGTCGACTGGAATATTGCTGGATTGTGGTCGAATCGGTTGGATAGCGTACTGTTGCCACCACGGTTGAAAGCCAATCGGGATAATCGACTCGACCATTCTTGGATTGTTCGGTTCAACTGTTTCCAAAGGCTGTTCATTGATTGGAGACTGTTGCGGAAATTGAGGGATTACGGACTCAGGTTGTTGTTCTTGTTGCATGTAGGGCGGGGCCAAAGGTTCTTGAGCAGGGAATTCTTGATTAGGCGCTGCTATCGTCAGGCCTCCGTTGGGAATGCCTGCTGGTTCCTGTGGATATTGCGGATAGGGATTTTGAACGGGAGGCAAATTGTCGATTTGCAATTGCGGCGGTGGAACAGGAAAGAATATTTGTTCGGCAGGCGCGGCAAGATTCGTTGCTGAAGGCATGTTTCCGTTGTTAAAGCTGTTTGCAATCTCCCCCGGATACTCTTGGTTCATTGGTTGGGACGATTGAGGAGCTTGTTCCTGCGTGCTTACGATCGGTAAAGGCATGAATGGCGCGAGCGTCATTGGGCTCGCGTTGTAATTTGAACCGATGCTGCCTGGAGTATAAGGGGCGTTTACAGGTTGAGGGCCGATTGATCCATTCGGAGCGGGAATGACGGTAGCAGGGAGTTGGCTAGCGACAGGGTTTCTGGTGACACCAAGCCACTTGGAAAAAGGATCATCTGTAGTGTTTCGGTTTGAGTCTAGTTGACTATCGGGCGCAAACGGGTCAGGCGCATTCGTCGAGGTGTTCTTTGAGGACGTGTTTTTGTCGGTAGGGACGACTGGCGAAACTATTGGACTGGATGCTTCAGCTTGCTTTTCTGCATCGCCGCCTGCCTTTGGAATAACCAACTCGGGAACAGGTATCATTTCCTGCGTATTCGCACCGTTCGGCGTATTTGTCGAACGTCGAACGCGAGGTATCTCGGATGTGTCCAACTTAGTAGGATCGACCGGCGGCATTGGGATCGTATTGCGTTTTTGCGCAGGCGATCCTGGCTGCGTTTGAAAAGCATCTTTCGGCCGAACCTGACGCCATAGTGCATCCTGCCCAAAGCTCGATTGAGCACAAGGCACAAGCAGAATAGCGGCTAACGCGGCTTTTGTCAGTTTGGCTTGATGCATGTTGAAAAGCTTCGCACGACGGTCAGCGATATAACGATTGTTAGTTGTTTTCGGCATGCTAGGGTTAGAGCGTGAGAAGGGAACGCGATGGTCAATTCGAATTTCCCGATCGTCACGGCATTACACGTGGAATCCGTGATGTCTATTTCATCGTGCAACTTTGCCGAACCGATACATCTTTGCTTGATGAGCTCCGTTGCCATTTCGTAGCTTGAATTGGTGACGTTTTCGTTACAACCGGATTTTCGTAAACGGAACTGGGCTAGTTTTGAACGCGGTTTGGAGTTCCATCAATTTCGGCAAACCGAAGGTAAAGCGGAAAGCTAGATTTTCCTTGGCTTACTCCTACGTGCGAACGAGAACGCGTGCCGTTTCCAGCGATTTTTGCTGGCAATTCGGGATCGTCAAGTTTGCGAATTTTCCCCCCAATGAATGCAAGTTCCTATGACCAAAAAAGAACAGCACTCGATTCCGATGAATTTATCGACTGATAGCAAATACACACTCTCCGGTTGGATGCGAAGCCGTTTGAGGAAACGCCCAAGCAAAGCCAGCACGAGCATGGTGGATTCGGTGCAGTTGGATGCCTGCATGCTGGAGGATCGCGTCATGTACGATGCGAATCCAGTTACCGATGCGTTAATTGGATTGAACGGAGACGGGGACCAAGCCAGCGGTCAAGCATCCTTCTTGCAAGTTGACGCTGTCGCGATTGTTCAAGAAGTCTTGCCAACGGATGATTCACTGACCGCAGTTGCGAATCCTACGTCGAGTCGCCGCGAATTGGGATCGGCGGCCAAAATCGATGGCCAGAAACTTGAGCTTGTTTTTCTTGACGGTAACGGCAATGACATTCAGTCGCTCGTCGACGATTTGCTGGAAAACGCAGACCCCCTACACCAGCTTGAATTTTACTTGCTGGATAGCAACCAAGATGGTGTGGAACAGATAAGCCAAATTCTGTCGACCTACTGGGGGCTGGAAGGTTTCCATATTGTCAGTGGTCAGCCAAGCGAACAACTGCAGATTGGATCGTCTGCGTTAAGTCTCGATACGCTCGGAGGTTATGCCGGTAGGATCGCGGTTTGGAACGGCTCTCTAAGCGACGAGGGCAAGATAACCCTGCATTCGTATAAGACGCAATTGGCCGAGCAAACCACGGAAGTTGCAGAAGCCATTCAGGAATTATCGGGCGTCGATTTTTCGCTTCGCGTTGGTCGTGCCTCCGCGGTCCCTGTCAGGGAGTTGGATACTCAGCCCATAAGCACGCTTCCTTCAGTGCTCAATGATCGAAGTGGAATTGCGGCGGAATCTCTCACCGGCGGCCTGCGAAACCAGCAAAGCGAGCAGCCAACGAAAATTCTGTTTGTTGACCGAGCGGTGCAGGATTACGAGCAACTCGTTCGAGACGTTTTGGATTCCGGGGCGGCAAACCAATATTCCGTCGTCTATTTGGATGGAACAAGTGACGGCATCGCTCAAATCAGCCGCGAACTGCAATCGCATACGGATTTGACGAGTGTGCACGTCATCTCTCACGGCTTTGAGGGAAGGCTGCGATTGGGAAATTCACTGTTGGATCTGGCTCACTCCGGAGGATACAGCGAGCAGTTTCAAAGCTGGCAGTCTTCTTTTGCTGAAGACGCGGATATCTTGTTTTATGGTTGCGACTTGGCGAGTTCACCTGACGGCGTGGCGATGCTACATGCAATTGCTAACTGGACACGCGCGGATGTTGCGGCAAGCGATGATATGACGGGAAGCTTGGCCTTTGGCGGTGATTGGGATTTGGAATTCGCGACTGGCGATATTGAGGCGTCCGCTCTGTTTGCAAGTGAATCGCAGATCGACTGGCAAGGACTGCTTGCAACGGTTACCGTCACGACGGGCTCGGATGTGATGGATGGTAACACGTCAAGCATTGCCGCATTAATTTCTAGCAAAGGTGCAGACGGTCGAATTTCGCTTCGTGAAGCTATAATTGCCACGAATAATTCAATCGGGGCGGATACAATTTTGCTGGATGTTGGGACGTTTACATTTGCAATAAGTGGGCAGGGAGAGAATGCGGCGTCAACAGGCGATCTCGATATCACGGATACCCTTACGATTACTGGTACTGACGCAGCGCAAACGATAATTGATGCAAATAATCTCGATCGCGTCTTCGAAATAAGTGGGGCAATTACAGTAAAAATTGAGGATGTCACGATTCGTGGCGGTATGACGGCTTCGAATAACTGGGGCGGCGGCATTTTAATCGATAGAGATGCAAGTTTGACACTATCACGGGTGGTCGTTACGGGCAATAGCACAGGAAGTGGAGCGGGTATCTACAACTATGGTTCCCTAGTCGCGACGGACACAATTCTTAGCAATAACTCAGGCACCGACTGGGGAGGCGGCCTGTACAACGATCGAGGCAATGTCGTTTTCAACCGAGTAACAGTTAGCGGAAATACTGCAGGAAAGGACGGAGGCGGAATCAACAATGCGGGTAGCGGGGCAATGATGTCACTGACCAATGTGACACTCAGTGGAAATATCGCGACCGGCAATGGCGGCGGCCTCTGGACGAGCAAGATGGTGGTCGCCACCAATGTCACGATCGCGTTTAACGAAGCAGCCGGCGGTGATGGTATCTTTATGCAGGGTGGAGGGGCAGAAGTGCAACTGAAAAATTCGTTGCTCTTTAATCCATCCGGAGAAAATGCTAACATAGCTGTTAACTCGTTGGGGCATAATATTGATAGCGATGGAACATCATTGCTCGGGGGTGCAGCCGACCAAAGTGGCGTCAATCCGCGATTAGATGCTAACCTTATGAGTAACGGTGGATATGTTACAACGCATCGCCTATTACTCGGAAGCACGGCAATTGATGCGGCAGACAGCGCTTTTGTACCATTAGTAGATGCACGAAACATGTCACGCGATAGTGCTCCCGACGTTGGAGCATTCGAAGTACTTGGGCAGCTTGTAACCCGATCCGAGTTGCTCGTAAACACGTCACCTGCAAATTCGCAATCTACCTTTTCCGAATCGAGAGGAAGTACGCGCGCGGTTGCTTTGGCGAATGACGGTAGCAATGTAGTTGTTTGGTCTAGCTTGAATCAAGACGGCAGCGGATGGGGAGTGTACGGTCAACGATTCGAAGCGACAGGGACCAAAGTTGGAACTGAATTCCAAATCAATGAAACGACAACGAATGATCAGAAATTTGCGGCAGTAGCGATGAATGGTCGCGGAGATTTCGTAGTGTCCTGGACAAGTGTCAATCAAGACGGTTCCGGAAATGGCGTCTACGCAAGGCGATTTGATTCTACTGGCTCGGCGATTGGAAACGAATTTCTCGTCAATTCGACGACTTCGGGAAGCCAGGATTCGCCAATTGTCGGTATGTCGAGTGATGGTGGGTTTTTAGTAGTTTGGGAAGGAGAAGGGTCCGGAGACATGAACGGAATCTTCGGCCGATGGTTTGCGGCTAATGGTACACCGTTAAGCTCGGAGATCCTAATAAACACAACTACTTTAGGTGTGCAGAGCGATCCCTCAGTCTCAATGACGACTGACGGAAGGGCGGTAGTGGTTTGGAATGACACAAATGGTATTTGGGCACAGCGTTACGACGTTGCCGGTGCAGTTGATGGCGGCGTTATTCACATTGAATCGAATTTCACTGCTAATTCGGCAGACGTTGCTATGGACGAGAATGGCGGCATTGTAGTTGCTTATACCATGACAATTGTCGACGCTGGAGTCTACTTCCGGCGTTTTGACTCAAGTGCTAATGAACTCACACCATTTGCACAAAGAGTAAACACAACCTTTCTCGGTGATCAATCGGCACCTTCGATCGCAATGGATGATTCAGGGGATTTTCTCATTGTTTGGGAAGGAGTTGGCAATCTCGATGCGGACGGGGTTTTTGGCCGGCGTTACGATGAAAACGGAACACCGTTAAGCAATTCTGAGTTCAGGGTTAGCGAAACCATTTCTGGGACTCAGAGAATGGCGTCGGCTGTAATTGACAACGGAGGAAACTTCTTGGTCGTCTGGTCCGGTAATGCGGTACCCGATTCCGATGGAGTCTACTCCAGGCAGTTTAGTAATTCACCGCCGACAATATCAACGATTGCAGATCAGACAGTTTTAGAAAACGACACGACCAATGCTATAAGTTTCACCGTTGATGACGTCGACTCATCTGCATCGAAACTTGTTGTAACCGCTGACTCTAGTAACTTAACACTTGTATCACCAAGTGGCATCGTGTTGTCCGGTTCAGGAGCAACTCGATCCATTACAGTAACACCGAACGCAAACCAATCTGGAACCGTTAGCATAACGGTAACCGTGAGTGATGGTACTATTGCAACTTCTACGACATTTATCTTAACGATAACGAAGATAAATACCGCGCCGCTTATCACCTCCAACGGTGGTGGGAATACAGCGTCGCTCAGCATCGCCGAAGGGACAACGGCCGTTACGACGGTGTTGGCCAGCGACCCCGAGGCCCCGCCGCAAGTATTGACCTATTCGATCGTTGCGAGTGGCGATGGTGCGTTCTTTACAATCAACGGCAGTCACGACAGTTGTCGCAAGCGATCCTGAAGCGCCTCCACAAGTACTGACCTACTCTATCGTTGCAGGCGGTGATGGTGCGTTCTTTACGATCAATGGTAGTACGGGCGCGCTACGATTTGCAACCGCTCGCAATTATGAAACTCCCGCAGACTTGGGCGGAGATAATTTCTACGACGTAACAGTACGAGTTAGTGACGGGAATGGCGGTTTCGATACGCAATTGATCAGCGTAACGATCACCGACGTCAATGAATTACCCGTGATTGCCAACCAAAGTTTTTCCACTCCGGAAAACTCTGTTAATGGTACGGTCGTGGGAACCGTCATCTCTTCCGATCCCGACCTGGGCGCGAATGGCACGCTGAGCTATGCAATCACGGGTGGCACGGGATCGACAGCCTTTGCGATCAATGCAGCGACCGGAC
>JANMNK010000391.1:0-3522 GCA_031373875.1 Pirellulaceae bacterium
GATGACGATGATGAAGACGACGATACGGATTCTGACAGTAGCTCAGAGCACACCATGGGCGAGATCTATGATTACAGCTTGACCGCCAACCACTGGTCGAACCGTCAAGGCAAAAAGGTTTCCTTTGGAAAGATCCCATTGGAAGAAAGTGAGATCGTGCCTCAGGATGCGTTGACGGAAACAGACCCCAGCCGCGAGGATTTCGAAGGCTATACGGGCAACGCAGGGATGACTTTGGAACGATGGTATCATCGCGCGGCAATTATTCTATGGCCACGAAGTCATCAGTTTCAAGTTTGGTGTGATGCGGGAACCGATTCCGCCATCGTTGGGCTCAATCAAATGGTTGCCAAGCTCAAGAAGACGAAGAAAGGGCACGAGGCGCTGCTTGTCGAATGCCGACGCTTTGCTGAGCAGGTCATCGATACTTGGCATCCAGGCCGATCGGATTCGTACTGGGATCCAAGCGAACCAGATGCAATGAAACAGGACACTTCAGATCGCGAATCGATTTGGATGTCGCTGGCGGAATTAAACGAACCGCGACTCCTAGGTCGAGCTATCGAAGAAGTGATGGTGAAAGACCAATCTCTTACACTTTCAACGACTTTTCTCAAGCGGATATCGAAACAAGGTTGGTCGGATTTTACCCCATCCTTTATTTCGATGTTTTCTCGAACGACCGAAGAAACGCTGGCGCGGAATGTCGTCATTTTTCGCACGATTGCGACGATGCGCAATCAAAGTAGCGACCACAAGACCCTCTGCGATCAACTGGCCACCATTATCATCGAAGCTATCGAGCGGCTTGACTCGAGCCAGCACGGTTCGTGGAACGCTCCTAAGTTGGATCGCAAGGACGTGATCATCGACATGGTACGATCCTTCGATGCGGTTGGTGAGGACGAACTTCTGAGTCGATTCTTGATTTGGCAAAGTATCCATCCTCGTTACGAGCTTATCGAGACAAATGTTCCTGCCGCAATCAAACTCGTAACTTTTCTCAAGGAGCATGCAAAAGGAAATCGACCATTTCGGAATTGGATCAATGCAATACTGGGAGAGCTTCAATCACGTACACAAACGGCTCCAGTGAAGCCGACGAATTGGAAACGCGATAGCAAAATAGCCACCTGCAATTGTGCAGACTGCTTGCGTTTGTCGGCCTTTTTGGCCGACCCCACACAACTTGAAGCGAGATTTCCGATGGCAAAGCAGCGACGGCAGCATTTGCACAACATCATCGGACGCCATCAATGCGACTGCACCCACGAAACGCTTCGCGTTGGAAGTCCGCAAGTACTCGTCTGCAAGAAAACAAATGCAAGCTACGAACGAGCGCGCAAGGTCTATGATCAAGACCTGAAACACTTGGCTGCGATCCAAAAGATCGAATCGTCTCTAGGATAAGAGAGTCAGCACATTGGGAAAACGGAAATTGGAGTGGTGACAATCCGACTGCTTGATTTGAACCACGAACCGAGGACTGAATCTCCTAATAGACTACGACGGGCGTTTAAGGGACTTGAACTCTTGAGAATGTTGCGGCGGTGCTTTGCCTTGCTTACGAGTTACACGTGGGTATTCGACCGTTTCGATGGCATTGTCGATTTTGGTGAACCAAAGAAAGTAATACCAATCTTGTTCAAAGTCGAAACAGTATCCTGAAACTTGATCAGGTTTTAAACCAAGAGCACCAATCAGGGTCGTCTCAACATTACCGTCATAAGCTTCCGACCTCCCAAGAAACTTCTTCCGCTTGCTTTGAAACTCGGGCATGCCAAAATTCTTGGCCTCTTTTGCAAACCGTTTGCTGCCTCCAATATTGAACTCGTACTCCGCATCGACCTGCATTCCAAAAGCTTCGAAAAGTATCCTGTGAAGATCGCTCAAGGTTTGGTCTGCGCGGATCTCGATATGGCGAATGCAAAGTTGTTTCCGATGTTCTTCTCCAAATGGTCCGTCGTAGAGCCTTGCTTCGAAAGTGTATGGAGGCACTGACGATTTGGAGCTACGTTTAGGTAGTTTCTTTGTAGCTTCAGGTATCTCGACTTCGCCACCTCGCTTCCATTTCGGGATAAGCTCATCTGGAAGAAGGATGCGAATCGATCTTGCAACGCCCGGAGACCTCGAAATGAACCGCAACTTTTCGAGCGACTTCATCATTTGATTGACCGATGGTGGCATGACACACATCACTCGAGCCATCTCCATTTCCGAGGGAGCGATGCCGTGTTGATCCATGTATTTCTGAATGAATGCCAAATAGCGAGCTTGCGTGGGAGTCATTTACTGCGATTGTTAGGGGTTACTGCTAGGGGGTGCGTTGTACGGGGACGAGACGTCGAATCAGAATGGAATCAAATCATCTCCATTCTCAAGGGCGACAATTGTTGGTTTTTCAACGGATTGCAACGACTCCACGTCTTGCGGATATTCGTTGTCGGCGGCACCATCGCGGCTGGTGGTATACTCATTAATAACATGCTGCTCCCATTCGTCGCCATACTCTTCGCGCATTTGCAACTCGTGTAATGCTGCAAAATCACCGGACAAGTATGCGGATTGCTGATCGGTATATGGATGCCAGTGTTGGTTTTGTAGGGATTTGCGTTCTTCTCTTTTCGCCTGACGTTGTCTCCTAAGCTCTGCATCCATGCTCTCCCTTGTTGCAATATAAGATGGGTCGATTCTAACGCCTAACATCTTCAGCTCGATCACGGCACACCGCCAACCAACGGCGTAGTGATTACAGTAGCCGCGAAGCAGATGCTTGCCTAAGTAGGTTGGAATCCAATTTTTAGCCGACTCGAGTCTTGCAGGACGTTTCATCCGCTTCACGCGAGGTGGCAATGGCCTTTTCTTTTTCGACTTGGTCATCTTACATCAGTTCGTAGAAGGATTCTTTGCCCAAGTGCTTCAAGTAGTATTGGCATAGTTCATCGAGCGTGCCTTCGTGGTGAAGGCTGATCCAGTCTTCGATGCCCCCTGGAAAGCAAAATCGTTGCGCCTCGAAAACTCGCTCCTTCATTCTGATTAGTTTGAACCGAAAGGCTGGCGACATGGGGCTAGAGGACTGCATCACTTCGACAAACCTCGAGTTCATTCCGCCAAATGCGGCCGCCATCGATTTGAACTCATCCGGGCTAGCTGACTCGTAAATGACGATGGAGCGACCCTCGCAGACTACTCGTGTCAATACGTTCTGGACCATCGCGTTAATTCGTTCTTGAACAAACTGCAATTCATTCTCGTAAATGTCCGACGGAATCCTCTTGCGAATGCTGACTCTGGAGTCGATTGGGGATTCAAACAGTTCGAAATCGGTCGGCAATGAGTTGATCCGGACTCCGGCGTTGGATGCCGCTTTTAGCGATACATAGTACTTGGGTTTACCACTCTTAGTGACGCCTTGAAAGAGATAGTAGACATCGCCCCTTCGATTGACGTAGTTCATGGCAGCAATCCTCTATAGCTTGCGAATTGATGGGCACGCTCGGCAACATCCTTCTTTATTGTAAC
>JANMNK010000449.1:0-9820 GCA_031373875.1 Pirellulaceae bacterium
CAGCAGGATTAACTTTGGGAGTTCGGCCGAATTCGGCAATTTTGCAAACCATGGTATCCGCGAGCATGCCGCGTTGATCGAGATCTTCGATGAGCGCCGAGTAAGCTTGATCGTACATCGGCGCGACGATGTTCTTCATCCCTTCGATCGACGTGAACGGTTTGCTGCCGTGAATGTCCCAAGTGATTTCGTCGAATACGGTTAGAAACGTGTTGATCGTTACAAATCGCACGCGAGCTTCGATTAGCCGTCTGGCCATCAAACAACATTGGCCGAAACGATTCATACCGTACCGTTCTCGAACCGATTCGGGTTCTTTGGTCAAGTCAAATGCATCGCGAGCAGCGGGACTGGTCATCAATCGATACGCCGAAGCAAAGTTATCAT
This sequence comes from Pirellulaceae bacterium, assembly GCA_031373875.1. Lineage (GTDB taxonomy): Bacteria > Planctomycetota > Planctomycetia > Pirellulales > Pirellulaceae > JANMGV01. The sequence goes on from JANMNK010000449.1 coordinate 388, forward strand.
CCATCAATCGAGCCGTTTCGCTGGCTTCGAATTCTTTGACCGTCGAGTCGACCAGTTCCCGCATTCGGCGACGACGATCCAGGCGAGCTTGACCAATTGTCTCCGGAGGCAGCAGATCCGGGACTTTGAAATCTTTTTTCGAAGGGTCCGCCATCAGCGCGAAAGGATCGTATGCCTTGCCCAAGAAACCGCCCGCTTGACCGTTAGGCAAATTTCCACCGCCACGGCCCATCGTTTCGGGCAATACCACGTTGGGTGGCAGATCGGATCGACGGCCTTTCAAATAGCTGACGACGGAACCGGCGTGAGGCGTGTTGACTCCGCCCGCGAACTGTCGGCCGGTCTGCATGATTTGCCAACCCGCGTCATGGACTGCGGCACCGCGGTGAAAGCAGGAACGGACCAGCGAAAATTTGTCCGCGATGGCCGCGTGCTTGGGGAAAATTTCCGAAATTTGGAATCCGTCAGCTTTCGTAGAGATCGGTTTGAAAGGCCCGCGAATTTCGGCGAGAGCATCGGGCTTCATATCGAACGTGTCGATGTGGCTTGGCGCGCCCAAGTTGAAAATCATGATGCACGAGCGATTGTCTTTTTTCGGATCAACGGCTCCGGCGTCCATCGCTTGGAGATACTGAGGCAAGCTCAAACCGAGAGCGCCCAAAGCACCGACTTGCATAAAGTCCCGTCGCGTGACACCGTTACAAGTGTGCGCTTCTGCTCGACTAGTAAACGTCAACATGCCGATTTCCATCCAACTTAATAATGAGATAGACGATTCGTCGTGGGCATTTATCTTAGCCGAAATGCCGACAATATTCAAAAGTGGTGCCTGTTCGACCAAACATACTCGTGCCAAGGTCAACGCAAGGTGGGAAATGAGGCCGAATGCCTTGTAATGTAAGCCGCATCTTGTAATACGCGATGGAAAATACAGAACGCAATGAACTCTGGAAGGAACGAGGCGGTAGTCGAGTTCAACGCCGTGCAGAAGTGTTCCGACACAGAGCTCGTGGTATGTCCGCGACGTGGGGCGAGAGCGTGAAGTGAATAACTCTCAGCGCAATCCCTAATTATCCAAAAATTACTTACGCTTCGTCCTGGTACTTTGCAAGAAATTCACGGATACAAATGATCGCGTTACTTCAATCCGTTCCCTAAAATTTCCGATTTGCCCAAGCCTTCGCGATACTGGGGTCGAATAATTTCGGCTGGCAGTGTCACGGTTTCGAAGAACTGAACGGACGGTTGAACGTGGCGATCGACAGCTTGTTGAATCGACTCACCCTCTTTGAGTTGCAAGTAACCGGGACTCGATACCATTTGCTCAGAGCGGAATACTTCCTCCCCATTTGCAGTTACGACAATGATATGGTTCCAAGGCTGAAAACTGACCTTGGTAATCGGGCCGGTAACTTGACCAAAGGGGTTTGGGAAAGGCGAATTCGTTGTGCCATAGTCGGTCTCTTGTCGCTCGCCACGTCGCAAAGACAACTGAACTTGATTGGTCGCAGAACTGATGACCTTCCAACCGAGTTGTGTCAAGTTGCGTTCCACAGCAGTGCGAGCAGCTTCTTGTTGGTCGTAAGGCAATCCTTCTAGGTTTGCAGACAGCGAAATGGAACTACCTTTCTTGATGGCAAACAGTTTTTCGCGATCGATCCCTTCGGCGGCTCGCTCGGCAGCAGGATGAGGCAGAGTGAGGGACACGATAGACGATGTCTTGTCAGCAAAGACAGCGTAAAGTTGGCTTCCCCAAACGGCCCTTACTGGCGACGGACCACCATAAGTCCACAACGGAATTCCGCGCTCGACATCAACCAAGAGACTGCGGTCAAGCAAGAGATTGGGGCCCACCCAATCTAGAGGCAAGTTCTCCATGTTGTTTCCGACCGCGATGGTTTTGACCAAACTGCCGTCTTTCAAGCTATAAACAGAAACGGAAAATGGAACGTAGGCGGCCACAAATTGCCCGTCCGTCGAAAACGCGACACTAGGAAAGGAGTTGCGTTCCAGTGCAATCATGCCGACTTGTTTAAGTGTCTCGCCGTTGAGAAAAGCGATCTTGCCGCGAGCGGGAATCGCAATCAATTCCCCGCGACCTCCCACAACAGCTTTCAAAGCCTCGCCTGTCGTGCCGCGGTGTAGTGCCTTTCGGCCTTTAAGATCCCAAACCGTGAACGTTTGTTTTTGGCTGATCGTTGCAAATCGATCGTTGGGTAAGAACGCACCCCAATGCAATTCGTCCCACGCTCCGCCACCACCGGTGAATTGGAATTCGGGAGTTGCTGAAGTGCCGTCCATCGAAATGATTGCAACATCGTTTCCTTTGTCCCAGCCTTCGTCGCGTACCAAGGCAAACTTTTTTGCATCCGGCGAAACCGTCATCATTTTCCAAGGTTTCGATGACTGACCGATGGGTTCAGGATCGCCATCTGGGAATTTTAGAGCACCCATTCGTGAATAGTTTTCTTCGGGCGTACGACCTTGGCGGTAGATATTGACCAAGGCGGTTGGTGTCCCGCCTGCAACCATGATTTGCAGCTTGTCAAAGAAGTCCTTTGCCATGGGAACTTGGATGACTTGCTCATCGCTCGCTGGCAGTTTCATCCCCATGACTGGCCCTGCTTTCCAAAATGGCTTGGTAAAGTCGAGCTTGATAGGAGTGGCACGCGAGTCATTGAATTTGACCATCGGAATGTCGTCGAGTGCCAAGGACTTGCCACTACCTCCCGTTTTCGTTTCGGTCGAATTCGGAACATCGCCAGATGATGATTCGGGTTCGCCACCTTCGAACGGATTCTCGTTTTCTGATCCACCCATGTTGGCTTCGGCTTCGAGGAAGACTTCAACGAATTTCTGGTCGGCGTCGGACAGCTTGTCAAAAGGCACCGTCACGATACGACCGTCGGGCTTTTTGATTTTTACTTCCTTCTTATTGGCATCGGCCAAACTTGCTTCGACTTTGAACTTGCCCGCTTTGTCGGACCACTGCCGTGATTTACCAAACACAGCCAACTGTCCGGTCGGTGGCCCAGCTTGAACATCGGAGAACGACGACGAGACAAGCACCAAGATCGATAGACAAAGAAAAGTCTTGAGACAAAGAAAAGTCTTGTTGAGCCGAAACATGGCGACAATCCCTTTTAGAAATCAAGTATAGGGTCAGTGAACGAACGGAAGGAAACCAGCCACGGGGGTGAATTTGAATTTTGGAATTCAACCGTCGTTGGCAAATTGCGTTTCGCGTGGAAGGACGGAGGATGATTATGAGAATAACAAATTCGTACGTGGTTTTCTACGTTCGAATAACACTTCGGCCACCGGATCGACGAATCATCCCTCGAATTTCCAGTACGCTGATGGTGCTCAGCACGCGAGAGACCGGCAATTGGCTTTGCTGAACGATTGCGTCGAGGTCGGTCGGGACCGTCTGAATTGCTTGCAAAACGGCAGTTTCCTGATCGTTAAGCTGCAATTCGGCCGGATGATGAATGACTCGATCGTCGGCGACATCGGCAGCTTCGACCAAGGGGCCCAAGTGCTCGATAACGTCTTGCGCGTCTTGGACCAAAATTGCTCCATCGCGAATCAGTCGATTGCAGCCTCGCGACACACGCGAATTTACCGGGCCCGGAATCGCAAAAATATCGCGTCCTTGTTCGCCGGCATGTTGAGCCGTGATTAGCGCACCCGATCGTTCGGCCGCTTCGACGACGATTACCCCCAGGCTAAGACCGCTGATCAATCGATTGCGTTGTGGGAACACGCCCGCTTTGGGTTTTGCGAAAGGGTCTGTCTCGCTCAGAATCGCTCCGTGCTGAATGACATCCTCGGCCAGCGATACATGCTCAGGTGGATAGATGTCCGTAACGCAGCTTCCCAACAATGCAATGGTCCGTCCGCCAGCGTCCATCGCCGCGCGATGTGCGACAGCATCGATACCGCGAGCCAAGCCACTGACGATGGTGAAACCTGCTTTGGCAAGTCCTCTTGAGATCGTTTCTGCAACTTGACGACCATACAATGTCGGGTGTCGAGTACCCACAATGGCAACGGCGAGTTGGTCCGTTCTCGTCAAGCTACCCCGCATGAATAGGACCGGCGGCGGATCGGCAAGTTCTTGTAGCAAGCGAGGGAAATCGGGATCGCCGGGCAGCAAGATCGTGACTTTTTGCTCATCGCATTTCTTGACAACTTGCGAAGCGAATTCGTTATGGCTCGCGTCTCGAATTGCCGTAGCGATTTTCGGCCCCACGCGTTCGACTTCACCAAGTCGCGACAAGCTTGCCCGTAAGACTTCGCCAGGCGATCCGAAAAATTCAAGCAACGAAGCCAGCGTACGCGGACCAACTCCCGGGACCAACGCGAGCCGCAAGTAGTCCAACCGATCGTTCGAAATAGCCTGCCCAGCAATCAAGTTGTCCATGTTGCAAAACTATCGCAAGAAAAAAGTATTCATTCGTAAATCGAGGCCCCAAATTTTTGCAACAGCATTCTACAACATCACCCCACACCTAGCGACCATCGCTCAAGCTACGGTCGGCAATAAAAAGTGACTGAATTTGTTCAAATTTTGCTCCGATGGAGTCATTGCACCGATTGGGATCACGTACGCCGCAAATACGGCGGCAAATATGCTAGACGAACTTGACGCGACTCTCGACTTCCGTCGATTTATCACGAACCCGAGGCTGGCTGACTTGCGAGTTCCCAGCACCAGTAACCAACTCACGTCAGGGTATGCAGCAGTTGCGAACGACCAGACGTCGACCGCTCCAATCGACCTTCGATGAATTCCCTTCCAAGAACGCGTTCACCTCATCCTCCAAAGGCGATTGAAGCATCTTTCGAGCTCCATTGCGAACGATCTGATCGAGAAGGTTTTGAGCATGTGCGACGGCTCCAAATTTCAAAACTGCGGCGTTGCCTACTGGTTCCGAAACGTCCGATGCTTTACCCTCATTCATGGCGTACTCCTCATTTCCTCGTAGGGCTCCTAGTGAAACAAAACATATTTGCACAAGCAGGATACGCCGCCTTTTCCTTACTTCATAGAACACAACTTTTGGTCATATTTCCAATCGCTAAGGTAGCATCCAAACCTTCCCAGTGGCTTACGCTTTTTTGCGGCTCGCTGGGAGTTCCGAACATGCAAAACACATGATTGCACGATGGCAAAAAAGAAATCCACCGCGAGCCCCCCTAGCTTTGAAGAAATCAAGAAGGCCATTGTCTTAGGGCTATTTTCAATCGACGAACTTCTTGACAAATTCGTATTGAAAGGAGGTAACGCACTTTCGCTTGTCTATGAAATTTCAACACGTGCTTCGTTGGATATTGACCTGTCTATTCCCGATGAATTTGACAACCTTGAAAAGGTTGCTTCTCAGATTCAGGAAGGATTGCAACAGAGCTTTGATCTACATTCATTGATTCTGTTCGACTTTTCCATGAACGAAGTGCCTCGGGAAGTAACCGACGATCTTGCGGGATTTTGGGGAGGCTACAAGATCGTGTTCAAGCTTGTTGAGAAGACCAAGTTTCAGGAGCATCGACACGATACGGAATGGCTACGAAAGAACAGTGTTTCAGTTGGTGGAAGCGATGTTCGAAAGTTCGCGATCGACATTAGCAAGCATGAGTATACCGATGAAAAGTGCAACTACTTATTTCATGGATACAAGATCTACGTGTACTCGCCTGCAATGATTGTTTGCGAGAAATTGCGAGCAATTTGCCAGCAGGTTGACACTTACCGAGAAAAGGTCAAAAAACACAAAGCGAAGAGATCCCGTGACTTCCTTGACATTTATCAGATTTGCGAGGCTGAGTGCCAGCTCTCGGTTTGATTGGCCGCAATACCGCTCCGTTTTCTCGATTTGACAGTCCGGCGTTTTTGTAAGTTTCTTTTGAAAAGACCTTGTAAACCCCGAATTAGAGATTTATAAATCAAAACCCCGCCTTCTTCCGGTTCGTTTTTTTGGAACCGTTCTTTCTTTTTCGAAGGGGGCCAGCCGTGTGCCAGTTACAGCTGATCGAAGAACATACTCAAAGAATCTTGCGGGCCGATCCATTGATGCCATATCAGCAGGTTTGCAAGGCTTGCCGGTCTGCGAGCTTTGTCCGTCACGACGTGCGTAGACGTGAATTCTATTGGCGGGACGAGCTTGGATGCTCTCGGTCGTGCACATCTTGGATTGCACGATGGAAATGCCTCACCTGCAAAGGGATTTTTACCGATTATCCACCATTCGCGTTGCCGGAAAAGCGTTATACCAAAGAATCCGTTTTCGATGCAGTTCAGTCGTTCTGCGAAGATGATAAAGCAACCTATCGTTCGCCATCATCCGGTCGACAAGCATCGGAGAACGGCGTCCAAATATCTAGTTCAACGCTTTGGCGATGGATTTCATGGATGAAATCGCGATGGTGGATTCCCATATGGATCATCGACCAATTCCTCAGTTGGTATCCAAACTCCATGATTCACAGACACTGGTGGTTGGTAGCACCAAGCAAAGCACGTACCAATGAGCGACTCGAAGTCGTAAGTCACGCCCGCAAGTTCGTTCGGCTCGTCCGTATGTTCGAGCTCGAAAAATGGGACCGAGATTCACCGACTTTGCAACACGTTGCATCGCCGCTGGATCGCTATAATGGGAAAGTTAAAGCGAGATCCTTTATTTCCACCAACTAGTCAATTCTCAGCAATGATTCAATCCCAAGAAGACGGTCGACTTCCAGGCTGCAGCCCAGCTCGAACGGTGTCGGATCGCCCAAGGACCACGCATCCCCGACAATGCGTCGCTCGCGCATTGACATAGACGCCGATGCCGTCACTCTGTTCGAATGAATCCGTACTCAACGCTAGAACCACCCTTTGAAAAAGCCGAAGGGGATAACCATCCATTAATCCCTTTCGGCACTTAACCATACGGTCACTCAATTCGAGAATTCCTCGGCCATTCAAATCGAGACCTAGCAGCTGAGCACATAAACCCGTTGGACAACTCGTTTAGATCAACACTCGGGAAGGTTTTCGCAGTCAAAAACGTTCCATTGAACTTGCTGAAACGAATTGAGGAGGAACGCGAGTATCACGAGCCTGACTTTGTTGCCGTAAAAGCAACCGTAGCGAATTCAAGTAATCTAAACGAGTTTGGCTTCTACTTTCAGTACACGCTTGAGTTCGTCAAAAAGCTAGAAGCCTTTTGGAATGTATAGCCGCCATTTTTCGACGTATTCAGTTTCCTTCATTTTGTAGTCGAGCTTAAAATCAAACTCGATCTTGAATTCCTCAAGTTGGCGAATTTGAGACTGTGTGTATTTGCCGCATCGCTCCAAGTAATAGCCAATTGATTGGTGATAAGGGTAGGTGTAGCCAATTTGCCTTAGGTATGCACATAAGCGATTGATGGACACTTGACCTGCCGCTTCTGAATATGCTTTTGCTACTTCAGCAATACCACCTGAGTAGACTGCCCTCACCGTGATATCAATCAGTGTACGCTCAAGATTTGTCGTTCGAATAGTTGAGTTATCGCCGATGGTCTTCTCTATTACGCCTAGCTGGTCTGTATTGCCGCCGTTCAACAAGTGGATAGTGTGCTCCCGAAATGATGCAATGTTGTTCGTTGTCCTGCACTCGGTAGCGAATGATCGGTTAATCCCCGCCTGAGTAAGCTCTCCACCACCTGGCCGAAGGCTTTGTTCGATGTTGAAGTAGATTGCCTTTGGGAGTTGTTCGGTGAGGCCATGAAAACTCATCGCCGTATAGTGACTGAAGTACCCTTCCTCATCGATTGATTGGACAATCTCAAAAGGCCCGATATCTCCCATTGAGTATTGTGTTATTGGCCGTGGAAATTTCAAACGGTGAGACTGGAGATTGGCGGTCTTTTCGAGGAACTGGACGAATTGAGTGACTGTGGTTTTCTGGGCAAGCCGCCAAAAAGCCCGGTTCTCGGAAAGAAGTTCTTCGAGTTCACTTTTGGAAAAGGCTTTCTTTTGGGTTTTGGCAAGTGCGGCGAGGATATCCGCTTTTGCGATGCTCAATCTCGTTCTTGGTGCCATTTGTCATTACCGCATCGAAATGGTTGTTTTCATCAGTATATATACATCAGCAAATGCCGTAGCGATCAGTTGTCCCATTCGCTCTCCGGGGCTCGTTCTGGTGCTCAACTTACTCGGAAAATCAAAAAAACCACCCTTTGGGCATATTTAGGCCGATCAATTCGGAACACCATGCAGTATATATACTGCATGGTGCATGCCTATCGACCTTGAAACCGCGTTCCCTGCTTGGTTTGTGGCTCATAATTCGGAAAAGGATGGTTTTCGATCCCGTCTTTGAAGGTTCTACTTGATTTTCAAACGATACAAAGCTAGACTGAGTACATGTACTCAGTCTAGCGACGTTTCTGGTGTTTGTTTTGCATCATTTCTACACGGGATCTACCGGATTGCCAAAGATGACCATAGTGCTTGTGCCACTCACGTTACGACACAGACACCAAACTCCCTGTATGCCTAAATTTCGGGAGACGACTGACGTGAACTATCGGTGCGACTCATGTTTGAGCCATTGAAAAGCAACCGGTCGCTGCCAAGATGGCGGGAATTGTCGATTTTCTGCTCACTGGAACGTCGGGCGAGCGAACAAGTTAGTGCCATCCATTTTTTATAACCTGGCAATTGCAAAATCAGCGGCCGATGCAGCCTAACAGATCAAGGCCAGGACGTTCGATTTCTGTTAATTGCCTTCGGCTTTCGAAGAAAAAAGACAGACCGGTTCTAAATTCGCCTTTTGACGAGGCCCGAGGGGCAGTTCAGGGATTGGTATCCGAATGGCGGTTGCGCTACCGGCACCCAACGCACCACGCCTCAAAGAAATATCTCGTTCAAACGTAATGTTTCGACATGACGGCATTCGACGGTGCTAACGTGCTACGACGAAGCACTCTCGGGCCCGGCATCGGCGGAAGGATTTGCCGGTGCGGTGGGCGTCGGCTGCCATAGACTCGGGGCGGCCGGACCAGGAGGCTTTGCCGAAGTAGCGTTTGTATTCCCACACCAAGTCACGCACCGGCGTACTTTTCAGCGAATCACCAGCTTCGTCCGACGTGATCGATACCACATCGAAAGTCGCCGACAGCAACAGAAAAGTGGATGGCACCATCCGGTTCGACCGAGTAAGTTGCTGATGCTGGATAAAGACGAAAAGTACCCGTTGCCCCTTACTGAAGCAATCGAAAAAGCTGAGGTCGAAACGCACCGAACCACTGGCGTCATTCACCAAGAACGTCGACCCGAATTTGGCGAGTTTCCACTGCGGGGGACGATTCCGGATGGTGTGTTTCGTGGTCGTTGCGATTGGGTGATTAACGCTCTTTTCTTTGGAAAAATGGACGACTATTTCTGACACGACCACTTC
>JANMNK010000469.1:0-5511 GCA_031373875.1 Pirellulaceae bacterium
CAATGCCTGTCGAGAAACGGCCATTGGATGTTGACTGCATATGTCCACTCAAGTCCACGAATGTAGAAGGAATCGGTCCGATAAATTCCGGGGGGAAACATCCTTGAAATTAGGATTGGAATTGTACAGTCAAAAAGCGCCGCGAAAACCTCACGTTTCTTTGTGGAACTAAAATCCGAACCTGTGAATCCACTTGGAGGTCAGTTTATTATTTATTGCGAATTTTTTTGACAGTATTTTTTGTACTTGACGTCTTTGGCTGCCCTTTGTTGAAGAACACGCGTGGGAATGTCCAAATTCGCTACAGTTGCACAAAGTTGGGCTGGGAGGGAACCCAGAGTAGCTTAAACTCTTTTGCCAAGAGCCTTCGAAGGATAAAGAAAACTGGATCTGACGACGACTAGAAGTTTCAATAACAATCGATGTCAAAGGAGTATTTCTTGACCCCGAAAGATTCCCATCCTGAAACAATCCCTTCGGGCGTCGAAAACTGCCCGATCAAACGATTGTCGTACGGTACGTGGAGCGTTGAAGGATACTCGCGCGCGGCAGTTCAGACGTATTGGAGAATCCCAGAAATGAAGCTGGGGTTTGACCTTGGAGCGCAGCCGTGGGAATTCATGGGGATTCCGAATTATTTTATTTCGCACACGCATCTCGATCATATAGCTGCATTGCCGGTCTATTTGGCTCGTCGTCGAATGATGAAAATGGATCCGCCGACGGTCTATGTTCCCGAGTCGAGTGTTGTTCCGATTGAACACATGCTTAAGGCCTTTTCGCGATTGGACCGTGGTCGATTGCCCTGCAATTTAGTTCCCCTCGTCGCCAATCAAGAAATTGAAGTTTCGCGAGAATTGGTTGTTACGACGCACGCCACCAAGCACACGATTCCTTCGCTGGGATTTATCGTCTGGGAACGTCGCAAGAAACTCAAACCAGAATACTTAGCGTTAACCGGCGAGCAAATTCGCGACATCAGGTTAAAGGGAACTGAAGTTACCCATGAAATGCGTTTGCCCCTCTTGGCCTACACGGGTGACACTGCTCCCGAAGGGTTGGACAACGCGCCCGCAATGTACGAAGCGGAAGTGCTCATCACCGAAATGACGTTTATCGCCCCAAGTCATCGCAAAGAGAAAATCCATAAACATGGCCACATGCACTTGGATGACATTGTTGCTCGAGCCGATCGATTCAAGAATAAACTTGTCATTTGCGGTCATTTCAGTACGCGGTATAACGAACGGCAAATTCAGCGGTGGGTTCAACGAGCCTTGCCCGATCGACTAGGCGGACGACTTCATTTGTGGTTGTGACCGCTCGATGACGGGACTCCGATACGTTTATGGCCTAAGCGATTAGAATCTTCGACAGGTCGCACAACTCAATCACGTAGCCATCCGGGTCAGTGATGTAGAGCTGCAGCGCGCCGTCTGGGCGGATTTTCCGCCCCAAACAGGGAACCTGATTTTGCTCTAACCAAGCTTGCCATGCATCCAGTTGTTGCACTTCGATTGCAAAATGATTGCTGCGAGTGTTAAGCTTGGTATCTAATGGCTTCCCGCCGATCAGGTGCAGTTCGATCGTGTTTCCAAGCTCAAACCAAGCGCCCGGAAAATCGAATGCTGGTCGATTCATGGGTCGTAAACCGAGGATGGTTCGGTAGAATTGGACAGACCGTTCGACATTAAGGACTTCGAGTGCGATATGATTGAATCCGATTTTCGTTAAGGCGTCTGCTTTAAATTCCATCTTCATATCCCTTTTTCAATTGTCTCACCCAAGCCTAGAGAATAAGCCCTGAATTTCGTATTCGCGCAGCAACGCGGTAATTCCGGATTTTGTTGCTTGGTATTGTTCTTCGAAACTCATGGATCCGTTTTGATTGAGTCCATCGCCAAGATTGATCGTTTTGTCGGTTGAGGTAATCATTACTTCGGTCAAACGATATCCGCGAAAATGTTCATCGCAACACCAATGATCGCAAACTACAAAAAACTTGTAGCAAGATTTATCACACAATACTGGATATGGGTCATCCTGTTTTGGGTTGTTTTGGCGATCGGTCTTCGTTCCATTGCCCCGTCATGGGAGTCGATCGCCCAGGACGGCGATCTACAGTTTTTACCCTCCGACCTCCCAAGTCGCATCGGACAAAAGCTGCTTGAGGAAGGATTTCCAAAACATCGGGCTCGTAGTCAACTCGTTATTGTACTTGCACGCGAAGATAAACCGCTCCGCCAATTGGATCTTGCAATCGGTTTAGACGTTGGTCGTCGTTTGATGTACGCCACAGCGGTCTCCGCATATCGAAGGAACCAACAGCAGGCGGCAGAAGGTATTCGCTTGGTTGGGGATCGTGAGAATGATCAAGAGAACTTGAAACTAGTTCTCGCGTTCTTTGACGAAGCAGTTGCCTTGGATCAGCAATGGTACGACGCAGCGCGATCATCGATTCCGGACGATCAGTCGTTGCCCACGGATCGTCTGGCAATGCTTTTCTGGGACCGATCGCAAGTTCATACGGAAATGGGACAGGAGGATCAAGCTCGCTCCGATCGAGAAACCGCATTGTTGCTAGATCCGGAAATCGCCCGCTGCAAGCTCATGGAGCAACGTACGGAATTTGAATGGGATCATTTGCTGGATCTATGGACGTGGAATGACGACTTGTTGGGTTCGAAACTTGGGGCAAAGAATCCCCGAGCCAAGATGCTTGTTTTGCAGCTTGATTCTGATTTTATTGCCACCAGCAATATTCCCCTGTTGGAAAACACCGAGAAGCTTTTGACGGGAGTCACGAAGCTCTACAAACCATGGAAGGAAGAATCACAAATGGAAATTGGCGTCACGGGATCAGCGGCGATTGGAGGCGATATGCTTCGAGCTTCCTCGCAAGCCGTTCGCCAAACAGAATGGGTGACGGTCGCACTAATCTTGGTAATCCTAGCGGTCATTTATCGCGGCCCTTTGTTGGTAGCGATTCCGTTAATGACGATCGGGCTTTCGCTCGTCGTTGCGATGTCCATCGTTGCCTTGATCGCTGATGGTCCGGGCGAGGAAAGTAGTCTCGGGCTCCATGTGTTTACTACGACTCGTATTTTCGTCGTCGTACTACTGTTTGGGGCGGGAACCGATTTTTGCTTGTTCTTCCTTGCGCGCTGTCGCGAGGTTCTGCAAGTCAATCCCTATGCCAGCCGCCGAAACGTTCAACGCATGGTGGCGACGAGTTGGTGCAATGTGCACGATGCCTTGCTGCTTAGCGCGCTCACGACGATCGTTGGATTAGGGCTGATGTTTTTTTCCAAGTTCGAAAAGTTTCGAAATACGGGTCCGATTATTGGATTAAGTTTGGCAGTGACGATCGTCGTTTGTTTGACGTTTACCCCCGCAGTGATTTGTGGTTTTGGGCACGTCGCATTTTGGCCCGCACTCTCCAAGAAACGACGTAAACCGAACGAACACTCATCGAATGATTTAGATTCGAACGATACAAAAACAGATTTGGAGTCACTCGCTGCGGGTCCAACGACTAAGTTTACTGCGGCTGATAGTTTAACCATTCGCATTTGGACACGCGTCGCTCAATTTGTCGTGACGAAGCCAGTCCGCACGCTTCTCGTTTGCCTTGCCTTATTGGCCATACCGGCAGTTCAAGGCTGGATTCATCGCGATTGGGTAACTTACGATTTTGCACGAGAGCTGAACGAAAGTGCTCCGAGTCGCCAGGGTGCGAGATTGGTAGCAAAGCACTTTCAATCAAGCGACAATAGTCCGCTGACAGTTGTAATGAATGGCAAATCGGCCTTTTCCAGTGACAAGGAATTGCGACACGCAATCGAAAATTTGCGGGGGCTGCTCTATGTTGACGGCGTCGTTTCTGTTCGCTCCTTGACGGACCCTTTGGGTGATTTTCCCCCGGAACGGCGCATGGGGTTGTTCGCACAAGACTCGTGGCGGCGTCGCTTGCTTGAGGGCCACACGTTGACGCAAAATTTTTATGTTTCCTCGAACCCCAGCATGGACCTGCGCGTTGCTAGGCTCGATTTGTTGATATCACCGAATCCATTTTCTGTTGAGGCGGAAGACGTTCTAGCTCGTGTCGAACAGATTCTCAAAAGAGAGGTCACCGATCCGGCTTCGCAGTGGTTCGAGTCGGAGTTTGCGTATGCGGGAACGACGGCTGGAATTCATGATTTGAAAACGGTCACTCAAGCAGACCAACGTCGGATTCAGATCCTCGTAACGCTCGGCGTGTGGAGTGTGCTCTTGATCATGCTGCGTCGAATTTGGATCAGCGGTTATTTGATTTTCACTGTTGTGCTCAGTTATCTAACCACGGTAGGACTTTCGCAGTGGTTTTTTCAGTGGGCATATGGCGACGACTTTGTCGGGCTTGACTGGAAAGTGCCATTGTTTCTTTTTGTAATCTTGGTTGCAGTAGGTCAGGACTACAATGTTTACTTGACCACGCGCGTGATCGAAGAGCAAAAGCGACACGGCCCGATCAAAGGCCTAAAGCGCGCGTTAATTTTAACCGGGGGTATCATTACCAGTTGCGGGATCGTAATGGCGGGAACTTTCCTATCGATGACAAGCGGTGCCGTTGGGCAATGGCTGAATCAGATAGGATTGCCAATCTTCCAATCGTCGACCGAGTCCACGCCGGTACTTCGCGGGATTGTTGAATTGGGATTTGCGCTGGCACTGGGTGTTATGATTGACACGTTTCTCGTACGGTCAATTTTGGTGCCAGCTATGTTTGCAATACAGACTCGATTTGCCAAGAAGATTTAGCGACGATCTGCGTGGGACTTGGAACGCTTACTTCTATTCATTTTCGATTGGCAGCACGGGTGGATGCCACGCTTGGCGGTACCAGGTTGGCAATCGAAATCGGCTCCGGATGATTTCTTTTTCCGGCGTTTTAGGAGAAATGTCCGTTACTTGCATGCGCAAGGGACCATAGCAATTATTGAATTCCTCGATGAACTCCGGGGACTGCTCCGGCATGCAAATCGAACCGACTACGCGATTACCTTGCATGATGACTCCGCACAACCGGTCTCGTTCGCTTCCTGAGGACATTTTAAATTACTCCCTTTCCAACTATTCCTGCAACTGTACATCAGTCGTACACAGACTGCGGTCGACAAAACCCAACTGCGATAGTTGAAGCAATTGTCGCAATCGGTTCTCACAAAGTCCATTTGTCCGGAGCCCTACGGTACACGCTGCACCGCGGACAGCAAGAACATCTGGGTTATACGGAGCCAGTTCAATCAAGTCGAGGACACTTAGCGATCCAGCTAGTGAAATGGAAATTCCAGCTTGATGGGTTTGTGCAATTATTTCGTGGAGTGTTTTGAGTGAATACAAACTGAGCAAGTTACCCGACGATTTTCGGCAGGTATCGATCAAGATGAACTGACTACCGAGTTGGAGTGCCCAGTCTAGTACTCGTTCAAAGCTTGGCGCCTCCACGGAACGCCAGTCAGCGTAATGTAC
>JANMNK010000478.1:0-1591 GCA_031373875.1 Pirellulaceae bacterium
AACGATATCGATCGCAACCTTCAGCGTAGCGGAAATCCCGGCGGCATCGACGACACCTTCAACGCCCAGACCATCTCGGCGGCGGGCCCATTCTTGAAGTCCTTCCGTCAGCGGCGTGCAACCGAATTTGCGGGCAATTTCTAATCGATGCGAATCGCGTGGAAGTCCTGCAACGGCAACTTCGGCTCCTCGAAGCCGGGCAATGGCCGCGCAAAGCAATCCGATCGGCCCCGGTCCCAATACCACAACGCGATCACCGGGAAGAATGTTGACTTGTGCGGCCACCGCCGAAAAAGCAACGCAGCAAGGTTCGGTCAAAGCGGCCCACTTGAGATCCAATTGATCGGGCACTCGATGCAAACAACGCGAAGGAACTCGTACGAAATGCGTCATTGCACCGTGTACTCCATATCCAAACCCTTTGCGCGTCGGGTCGAGGTTGTACCGGCCCGTGCGCGACATGGGATTGTCGGGGTCGATGACCGCTGCTGTTTCACTGCACGCGCGATCACCTTCTTTCCAATTTCGAACACGCTTACCAACTTGGAATATTCTGCCTGCGAACTCGTGCCCAAGAACCACCGGGTAATTAACAGGCCAGGAATGATCGCCAGTCCATTGATGCAGGTCACTTCCACACACACCTACTGCGGCGACTTCAAGCAATACATCTTCTTCGCCTATGTCGGGAATGGCGATTTCTTCGAGACGGACGCTGTGAGGTGCGGAAGCGAAATTGACGACGGCAGCTTGTTGGGCCATTCTTTTTTCTCAGCTAATGAATCGTGAACACTTAGAGTCTGACAAAACTGCTACAAAAAAATGCTTAGGGCTTGACGATTTGAAACGTCGGCTCTCTGAGAACGGGCACATCTCCATACGCGTGAACAGCATCGCAGATTTGACGAAGCACTTGTTCAAGGTTCCCGCCTGCTTGTTGAAATCGGTCGTTGTCGATAGCCAGGGGGGCACCAATCACAACCAGAGGTGCTCCAAAGCTTGGTGTTTCGATCGCTTGGTCGATGCTCAACCCACCTACGGCTTGAACCGGAACCGAGACCGCTTGGACGACCTGCCGCAATACATCCAAAGGCGTTGGTGCTCGTTCGCCTCGTGCAGCGATGCCTCGGCGCTCGTCATAACCAATGTGGTGAATAATGTAGCCGCACCCCAGATCCTCGAGCCTTTTGGCCCCGTCCACCATATCGGGCCAGCCTAAGTTATCACCCATGACGCCGATTCCATAATCTTTGCCGGCTTGCACAGCACAGCGGATGGTTTCCTCATGCGCTCGAGCCATGACCACGACGTGAGTCGCTCCCGCCTTTGCCATCATTTCAGCTTCTAAATATCCACCGTCCATTGTCTTCAAGTCTGCAACAATCGGTGTGGTGGGAAAATGTTCTCGCAAAGCTCGGACGGCACGCAGCCCTTCCGCCAAGATTAATGGCGTACCCGCTTCTAACCAATCCACGCCAGCTTTGATAGCTAACGAAGCAGTTTCCAACGCGGGCTTGATGTCGGTTAAATCGAGCGAAATTTGAACGACGGGGCGCATGATTAGTAGTTCCAGCAGACTGATGCCACTTTG
>JANMNK010000482.1:0-3303 GCA_031373875.1 Pirellulaceae bacterium
GGAATCGCCGGTGCGTTCGAGTACAGCTGGCTTGCCGGAGAACCGTTGGTAGCGATCGACTATGACGTCGCAGTACAGCATGTCGAGCTCCATCAAGTATGCACGTCGACCTGTTTGCTCTGCTGCAATTAACGTCGAACCCGAACCACCGAATAAGTCCAGTACGTTCTCACCAATCAGCGATGAATACTTCATGGCACGTACTGCGAGCTCGACAGGCTTCTGAGTTAAATGCTCCATTGACTGTTGATTGACCTTCTTAACGGACCAAGTATCGGTCGCGTTATTGGGTCCGAAGAAGCGATGGCCAGCGCCTTCTTTCCACGAATAAAACGCCCACTCATGGTTTCCCATGAAGTCTTTTCGCGAAAGAACGGGATGTTCCTTGACCCAGATGATTGCTTGTGCGAAGTACAAACCATGGCGTTTAAGCACCGGAGGATAGTTGGCGCAGTTGGCATAGCCTCCCCAGATGTACGCGATATGACCGGGCAACAATACTCGTGCGATATTGCCAAACCATGCGTCCAGCAGCACATCAAACGCCTCATCCGAAACGAAGTCATTTGCCAGCGGTCTATCCTTCGCACGCATCTTCTTTTGCGTCGGTTTGGCCTTCTCAGGATGCCTTGCCACATCGAGTGCTTGATGATTCTCTGGTCCAGCAAACGAACTGAGGCCTGCGGCGATTGCATTGTTGGATCGTGGTTCGACCTTGACGTTGTAGGGTGGATCTGTGTTTACCAGTTGGATTTTCGCACCGTCAAGCAACCGATCGAGGTCCTCGGGCTTGGAGCTATCACCGCACAGCAAACGGTGGTCACCAAGAATCCACAGGTCACCCGCCCGTGTTACGGCTTCGTCGGGTGGCAGCGGAACATCGTCGGGATCGCACAGGCCATCGTTAACTTCTCCGCTCATGATGCGAGCCAGCTCTTCTGCATCGAATCCAAGGAGATCGAGGTCGAAATTCGCTGCCTGTAAATCGGCTAACTCGATTGGCAGTAAATCGAAGTTCCATTCGGCGATGGATGCCGTTTGATTGTCTGCAATTCGATAGGCTTTGATCTGTTCGGGCGTCAAATCGGTAGCGACATGGACGGGCACGCGTTCGAGGCCAAGCTTTTCAGCCGCCTTCAAGCGCGTGTGGCCGCAGATGATGACGCCTTCGGTATCGACGACGATGGGTTGCCTAAACCCGAACTCGCGAAGGGAATTTACGACAGCATCGACGGCGCCGTCGTTGATGCGTGGGTTGCCTGGATACGATTTGAGTTGGGTTAGTGGCCAGATTTCGACGTTCATTTGGATTCTTTATGCAAAAATGTTTGAACAGGTCGTCGTCCAAGAGGTTGGCGCTAATTAGTCTATAGCTGGACAATTGGTTTCAAAAGTTTGCAATGGGAATTTGCCAGAATCGTTACAGCGATAGACAGTTCCCAGTCATCAAAACTTAATTTCCATATGTAGCAATTCAGATTCGGTTGAGCAATGAATGATCGGTCGATGAGTTTTGGAGAATGCAAATGAACTTAGTCAACAAACATGACACTTCCATAACTGAATCGGACATCGCGGAATCACCGACCGCATTTTCAAAATTCAGGAAGCTGTTGGAAAAGCTGGCTGGACAACCCGCGCCGCTTGAAGGTCAAGAATGGTTTTCAGATCGCGATATTGGAAAACCGATCGGATACAGCCAATTGAACGAGGTATTACTACTCTTCGGATTCGATCGCATTAACAGAGAATTCTTCCAGTTCTTGATCGACGGGAACATAGATTATGAACCTGGGAATGCTTTCGAATCATTAACAGAACTGGAAGTAGGTATTGATCGATTTCGAAGGTTGGCAATCCTGTTGTACGGCAACGTAAAATTCGCCTTCAAGTATCTTTCGACGAATCCAGAGACGCTTGTTGATGCGCTTAATAGTGATCAACCAATAGATCCTAACCTGTTTTTCAAAAGGCACGACGAAATTTTCCCAGTGGACAAAATTAGCGCAGGAGATACTTATTTAACGGGTTATTTGATTGAACGGCAAATTGAAGAAAACATCGCGAACGCCATCAAAGGGCCATGGGATGAACTTGAGAGTCGACGAAAAAAAATTGTAACCCGGGCGAAAATAAATCAGACTGCCTATTTGGTGTCAGACCACTTAGATGTTTATGTTGCGACTTCGATGCGAGAACAATATGAGTTCGAAGCGATAAGTACGTTAACAAAACAGATCTTCGGACACGCCGAGCTCATTCACCTGAAGCTGAGATATTTTGATCCAACTCAAGCGTATTGAACTAATAGAATTGACAAGGGTCTTGCCGAGGCGCTCATGCTTCGTCGCGCCAAGTGCACAATTTATCTTGCTCAAGAGAGCGATACACTTGGCAAGGATTCAGAACTCGCGTCGACTCTTGCCCAAGGAAAGCCGGTCGTTGCATTTATTCCAGAGATTACCGATGAGAGTTTTCAAGATCACATTGGCCGATTATTAAAAACTTCTACGAATAATGCGAAACCGCGTACTCTACTCGACCAATTGTTTATCTACAATCCTAAGGCCGCATGGGAAAATGAAAAAGTTCGCGGTTGGTGCGAAAACCCGGTCGAAAATTCAAACGAAGAACTAAAAGCTATGCTACAAGTCGAGATGCACCAACATTACGACCAGCGAGCGAAAACTCTAAAAGAGACGCATCCCCTAGGCATTCAAGTCAACTTGAGTACGGGTGTGGGTAACGGTGTTCTCGTTGTTCGCAAAGTCGCCGACTGCGCAAAACTGATTCGCAAGATAATGCTGAATACGTTAGAATTGAACATAGAGGAAACAGAAGACCTTATTCTACTTCGCGAAAAAATTTCCGGCTGCATCTTTCGTGTTGTAACGCGAAACGATATGTTAACCAACTCTTTCTGGAATTTCTATCTCCGGCTTGCAAAGTAAAATCATGGCTGATGACTCCCGACGTTCTTCCTACGAGCCTCGACAATTGCCAGCGGCTCCAAATCCACTCGCTGTACTTAGAAGTGGGACAACTAATTCATACGATGCAAGTGGTGCAAATGCAAGTGGCGCCAAATCATCTGCAGGGCAGACTCAATCAGTCACACGAAAGTCCAGCCAAGGAAACAAAAAGTAGTCATCTCTAAAAAGGCGCGACTATTGATTGCGATTGTTCAACCGATCTGGTGGTTAATCCCAATTACTCGTTCCCACGTCGTCACTCGCTGCTTGCAATTGCGACACTCCCGCCTGCGAATAACTTTTCCGCCGCGCGCCGACCTGGTATAGACCA
>JANMNK010000518.1:0-4906 GCA_031373875.1 Pirellulaceae bacterium
GAATCGACAAGTCGCGATTCGGCCAGCGGACGTCGGCACCGTTCGCAATAACAGGCCGTATACGCTTGCCGAGTCGCCGATTTGAATTTGTTTTTCAGTTCACTGAAGTTCATAAGTCGTAATGCCCGCAGTTGTTGCCGAGTTCCAGTCCCAATAGCAACCATAGCTCATTATCTTTCGTGCGGCCAAAAATTCTCGAGCGCAATGCATATTTCCCAAGCGGGAATTAGGGTCCTTACCAATCAAGACTGCAGACTGCAACGATTAAGCCCCCGAACAAGGGCTACCGAGAGGCGATCGAGATTGTGATTTTGGCGAACCCGTTTTTGAGTACAAAATCCAAGCTCCCCCTACCGATCCACAATTTCTGCACGGGATTTTAGTCACAGGTCATGAGCAAACTTTTTCAATAGACTCTTACCGTCTAGGGGTAATTTATCCACTGAAGAAAACTCCACCAATTAAATAACCAAGGGTGAACCCAAGGATTGTTCCAAGGGTAAACGGCAGAAAAAATACTTACAGCAATACATGCTTCTGTTAATCGCCGAGCCCACGGTCGCTTGCGGATCCAGGTTAATCCTTGTTTGGACAGAATCAACCAAGCTGGCGTCAGCCAGATTAACCATCGGAATGTGCAACTCACTCCGCCATAGTTGCGATCAATCTCAGGCCGCATCAAATAGAACACCATACAGACCAAAGTAGTAACACAAATTGCAAGCCCCAAGATTTTTTCGTCATTGTCTGTTGTCCGCCTTAGCGACCAAGCACCCAAGCATGCAACAATCCAGAACGGCGTCAACGAAAAGATTCCATGATGGCCGACAAGCAAATGGAACGTGTAGACGAGCCGCGATTTTTCGCCTCGATCGACACCGCGACGGTTTTCATCGCGCCAATAGGATTTTGGGTAGTCGTACCAGTCGCCCGACTGGTGGACTTGCCATCGTTCACCTGAACTTGTAATGGTCCATCGCAGATTATTCTCGTCATCCCAAAGCGACCACGCATCCGCAAACCGTGCGGGAACGATAACTGCATTGGGACCAACTGTTATGTTGTCTCTGACAAGCTGTGATCTTGCTTGCTCCACCGTTGGCTGATCAGCTTCTGTCGGTGCCTTAGGGTACGAAGCGATTTCGGGGCCAAGTCCTCGATGCGCGTAAGCGGGCTGGAACTCGCCATGTGCGGCGTAGTTCGTTGCAAAGAAAGCAACCGCAATGGGAATCGTACTTAGCGCATATATCCCTGCCAAAGGAATTCCGCGACGCAACAAAATCAGTAGCGCCAACATGCCAACCCAACTAAGTGCAGGAAGTTCGCAGGCTGCTCCAAAGGATGTCAGCAATCCCAACACGGCTACCGACCACCATCGCAGAGAATCGTTGCTCGACCACTTCAGCCACAACAGCATGCTGCTGCCCACAGCGACTGCGGCGGGTAGATGGTTGTTGAGGGTTGTTGCGAAAGTTGTTACGAAAGTCCCCCAAACCAATACGTTCAGCAAGGTCACTTGGCCCCAACCCCCACGAACCGATCGATCGATCCAACGCGCAAAGGCCCACCAAAGGATTGCAAGCGGAACTAGATTGACAACCAAGAGAATGATACGCCCGACGTAAAACGGTTGCTCCGTGAGCTTCATGCCCGTAGCGCTATAGATAACTTGATAAACACACGCATATAGGACGGATAAGAGCGGCGGTTTGCTGCTGTAGAAATGAAGAGCCCCGTCACTGCCACGGTGTTGTACCATGTCGATTGAGTACCACGGACGTTTGCCGTGCCGGTCTTTTATTTCAATGACTCGATCAATCGCAAAAGTACGATCTTCCACCAACGCAGCGACGGTACACCATCGCGAACGATCGTTCGCACTTAGAAAAGGAGTCTCGCGATCAAATGAGGACACGCTCATGATGCGCGCGACTTGGACGGCTAGAGCGATCCACAGAATTGATCGCAAGTACTGGTTTCGCATCTTTTGGTCCGTCGTAATTGTTTTCGGTTCGCGAGTCGCACTTAATTAACGTAGAGCTACAACAGCAAAAATTTTACACGCTGCTGGTTCGGCCCGACCAACGAAGTAACACATTCATTGCCATAAAAAGAAATATTTCGGCGGCAAGCGAAATGAGACGCAACAGAATAGCCGCGAACAAAGCAGGCGCTGATCCTATAATCGACCCCAACATCAGAATGATAACCAACTCGCGAATACCAGCACCGCCGGGAAGAAAAGACACAAACCCCGCAACAACAGACAACGTAGCAGTTGCCGTACACGCCGCATAAATCGACCAGCTTA
Organism: Pirellulaceae bacterium; assembly: GCA_031373875.1. GTDB lineage: Bacteria > Planctomycetota > Planctomycetia > Pirellulales > Pirellulaceae > JANMGV01. Next base: position 2,312 of record JANMNK010000518.1, read on the forward strand.
AAAGGGGTGATTCAACTGTCCCTGGGACAATTGCCATTACCACCAGCCACACTGCGATCCCTTGAACAAGCCAACCGATGACCAAGCCAAGCCAACCACAAAAAAACAAGCTCCACGTCAACCCTTGACTGATAATTTTGGCGGTCGAGCCAATGCGATTTTTAGCGACAATTTTGATTAAGCTTGAAAATAGACCGGGGACTGTTGGAATCGTTGCTGCCAGTACGCCCAGAAATGCAGAAACCTGCAACCAGCGCGGTGAAGAAGTGAATTGCAACATTACTCCGCCGACTGCGGCACCAACTGCCATGACTGTCAACGTCTCAACAAAAATGGAAACTGTTCCAATGCCAAGCGGGACGCCAAGCGTTCTCATCCTTCCCAGCCTTAAGACAAAAACCATCGCTTTGCCGGGAATGTACTTTCCCAGATGCCCGAGAAAATAAGCTTCAAAAGTGGGCACCCAAGGAACGTCTTGCTTAAAGCTGCGAAGTACTTTGAACCAGTACCAACCGGATGGCAGCAAACCAACAATGCTTAGTAAGAGCGCAAGCAATAACGGAATTGGTCGAACATTCCAAACCGAAACAAACTGAAGTCTAAGTACAGCAATCTGCGAGCGAATTTCTTGCTTTTCAGTTAAGTCATCCGTTAATTTTTCGCGAGTCCCTAACTCTCCGATTCGTTCTACAATCTGTGTTTGGTTGGCCTGTAATTCGTCAACGGCGCGGCGAACCGCTTGACTGATTCCCAGAATGACGAGCAAGATAATGCCAGCCCTGGCAACGATCCGAAGCCATCGATATCGTAGTGATTGCGTCATTCAGCGGTTTCGCGTCATCAGTCCACGGCCAAGAAAACGGCATTGTACTACAACATTCAGGCCTTAATCGCCCGCACCCATGATATTTTTATGTTCCAATGATTTGTACTGCTGCCTGAAGATAATTCAGCGGACTACCTGCTATTAAACAGACTACATGCTCGATCGAGCAGTTGAGAATAATTTATGAGTCGTTTAGTTTCCTTGGCTGTTTTAGTGGCCGTAATTGTTTTGGTTGGAGCACTTTTTTACAAGGTCATGGTCGGGTTTCTTGTCCCGGTCTTCCTTGCTGCGGTGCTGGTTGTCGTATTCAGACCATTGCATCGTTGGGTCCTTAATCAAACGGGAAATCGCGAACACGTCGCAGCCGGGTTAACCACTTTCTTGATCCTGCTGTGCGTACTATTTCCAGCAGGTTTCGTGCTCACTACAGCCGCGATTCAAGGAACATCCCTGGTGGGGGATGTTAATGAAACGAGCGTAAAGCTGTTTTTGGACCGACTGAGGTCCAAGGTCGGTCTCCAGTATCCTCACGCAGGCGAGATCAAGAAGGTCAAGAAAGATGTGACCGAAATTCAATCAGCCGCCGCGACGTTTTCGGATATCGAAGATGCCAAAACAAAACTGGAAACGCCCGTCAAACGCGTTCGTGCAGAATTGGCCGAATTACGTTCCAGAGTCCTCAAAGACAACGAGAAAAATTCATCCTTTGTCGAATCGTTCGATGCAATGAATCAGTCTCTAGTTCTACTGGAACCACCTTTCGAGGCTTCAGTGGTCGAACCATCCGTCGATCCCCTTGCCCCTATTTCAGAGCCCGATTCGTCCGCTACCCCTCGACAGATTGACATTACGGAATTGCAGGAACGTGTCATCGATTTCGGCCGTAAATGGCGAACGCTAAGAGAAACATTGCTTGGCGGAACAACCACGGCATTCTTAATTGAAATAAGTAATCCCACAGATCAGGAAATTCGGGACCTTTTCAAAGGTGCATTCGAGTACATACAACCCAAGCTCTTATCGTTTGGCGGTGCAACCGGGGCTTTTGTATTGCGACTCGTCATCGGATCGGCAGTATTGATTGTGTCGCTCTACTTTTTTCTTTACGACGGCCCCTCCATGGTTCGCGCCGTCATGCAATTGTCACCGATGGATAATCGTTATGAACAGCAATTGCTCATGGAGTTTGATCGCATCTCACGTGCGATCGTGCTTGCAACCATTCTGTCCGCGATAGTCCAAGGTCTTACAGCGGGGATTGGCTATTATGTGGTGGGGATGCCATCGCTCGTGTTCCTCGTCTTGCTGACAACCATGTGCGCTTTGATACCCTTTGTCGGCCCTGCTTTGGTTTGGGTGCCGGTCTGTCTATACCTTGGCATTTACGAAGACCGTCTGATCCCGGCAATTCTCTTGGCGGTCTGGGGTTTGCTGGTCGTGGCAACCGTGGACAACGTCGTGAAGATGTTTGTACTGCATGGGCAGAGCCAGCTCCATCCGTTGTTGGCATTGCTGAGCGTACTTGGTGGCGTTCAAGCCTTGGGCCCGGTCGGTATCGTTGTTGGTCCTATGGCGGTAGTCTTATTGCAAACTTTATTAGGCATTCTTCAACACGAACTGGATCGGCTAGATAATGAACCGATCCCGCTGGCCGAGGGCAGTGCAAAGCCTATTCGCGGTTTCGTTCGGCGTTTCAAGCCACGGGGCAAAAAATCGAGTGGCAAAGGCGAGTCCGACGAATCAACGTCGAGCGCAAACGATTCGTCCGA